>CANGXK010000012.1 GCA_947457715.1 Gemmatimonadota bacterium | reverse complement strand
GCGCCGAGCGAAGTAGGAACTCTCGCTGTTGGCGCGATCGATATACCGGTGATACGCCTCGAGCACGGGCTGCGCCATCATGCCGAAGTAGCCCGCTTCCAGGTTCGTGGTGCGCGGCGTGATGCGATACTTGGCGGCGACCTGCGCCCAGTAGGCTTCGTCGCGCGCCACGTCATACAGCGCACCAGGATGCGGCGTGAGCGGTTGGTCGCTTTTCGCGGCGCCGTGGTCGGGCGTGTGCGGCGATGCTGACGCGGCGGCAACGCCTGGCGCGGCAACCGCGGCGGCGCCGAGAATGGCCGCGCTCTTCACGAAATCCCGGCGGGAGCGGTGTGTGGTCATCCCTGACGGTACGGGATCGGCCGCTTGGCCGCAATCACGGGCTGTGGTGAGTGGCGCAGGCATAGCGGACCAGATCACGCGGAGGCGCGGAGAGCGCGGAGCACGCAGAGGGAACAGCACGGGACCTTTTCCTCTGCGACCCCTGCGCTCTCTGCGCCTCCGCGTGATCTGGCACGGGTGCATGATCCGGCACGGGTGCATGATCCGGCACGGGTGCACAATCCGGCACGGGTGCCCGTACCGCGAGGCCGGCCGGCACGAGAGATTACGGGCATGCCATTTCCACCGTCGTTGCCCCGCCGTCGTGCGGCCGTCGGGGTCCTGCTGTCCGGCCTCGTGCTGTCGGTCGTCTCGCTGAGCGCGTGCTCGGGCGCCCCGACGGACACGAAGCCCCCCGTCACGCCGCCGCCGGTGGCGCCGGTCACCTACGTGGCCGGGCAGTCGTACTTCGGGCGCAACGGCTACGTGGAGTACATCGCCGGCAACGCCCCGGTGATTCTCACGGCGCCGCATGGCGGGACGCTCAGTCCGGCGTCGATCCCCGATCGGACCGCCAGTGCCTGCGGCGGGTCGGCCACGACAGTGACCGACGCGAACACGCAGGAACTCGTGCGCACCATGCAGACGCGCTACGCGGCGCGCTTCGGCAAGTACCCGCACGTGATCATCGCGCACTTGTCGCGACGTAAGCTCGACCCCAACCGCCTGCAGCCGGAAGCCGGCTGCGGCAACGCCGAGGCGGCCACGGCGCTCAGCGAATGGCACAGCTACATCGACCTCGCCAAGAGTGAAGTGCTGAAGGCCCACGGCAAGGGCTGGTACATGGACATGCACGGCCATGGCCATCCCGTACAACGGCTCGAACTGGGCTATCTCACGACCGCCGCACAACTCGACGGCACCGACGCGGCACTCGATGCATCGAGCGCCGCCGAGAGCCGCGCCAGTGTGCTGTCACTGTCCCTCGCATCACCACTGTCCTTCTCGGCGCTCCTGCGCGGCCCCACCAGCCTCGGCACGCTCTACGCCGCGCGGGGGTTCCCGTCGATACCGAGCAGCAGCGATCCGCGGCCCAGCGGCGCCGACTACTTTAACGGCGGCGACAACACCCGTCGGCACACGTGCGGCAGCGAGGCCGGGCCACTCGGTGGCACCACGGGTGGGATGATCTGCGGCGTCCAGATCGAGGCGAACTTCGTCGGGGTGCGCGACAACGCGGCCAATCGCGAACGGTTCGCCGACGCGACGGCGCAGGTGCTGGAGCAGTATCTCCGCCTGCACTGGGGATTGTCGCTGGCCCCGTGATCAGGGCACGGCGTCGAAGCCGGCCGTGGTGAAATGCTCGTCGAGCGCGAGGACGCTTCTGATTCGCCGCAGGCGCATGACCTCGAAGCTCACCGCATCAGCGAGACTGATTCGCTGATCGGAGAAGCGACGAAGCCATCGGTCAACCGCGGCGCGTTCAAGATCGCGATCCACGTAGATCACGTCGTGACCCGGATCCTGATGCACACTGTCGAGGAACTGCACGCCCGCGCCGACACCGCGGAATCGCATGAGCAGGATCTGCATTTCGGAGAGCACCAGGTTGGTGGTCACCAACTGTCGTCCCTCCTCGATCCAGCCACGGTAGGTGGTCATCGCGAGGCGATGGTGCGCCTCTTTGCTGCTCAGCGCTGCGAACCATCCCGATGTATCCAGGAACGCCTGTTTCACCGCCGTCGCGACCGCGTGCTCCGGTACGACTCGGCCAACGCAGCATCGTGGTCCACCGCCGTACCATCCGGCGCCTCGGTGTCCCCCAGGTTCTCCAGATACTGCAACATCGGGCTTGTCGTTTGCTGCTCCTTGGCAAAACTGCGCACGCCACGGCGCAGGATCTCCGCCTTCGATAAGCCGGTCTCCGCCACCAATCGGTTCAGCAGATCCCGATCATCGGCGGCCAGATAGACCTGCACCGGTTCGCGCACGCGACGTGGAGAATTCGACATACATGTATGGTAGCACCGTATGTACATGTAGTCACTACATGCATATTCTGTTCGTCGCGTGCCCTTCGCGCCCGTCGCGCGAACCAGCGATGCCGGATCCACCCCGACGCCCTCCGAAGCGCCCCCGCCGCCGCAGCCGCCGCGATAGCTTCCCCGCATGTCTACCGACTCCACGTTCCTCGGCGATCTCCCGCCCGACGAGTTCCGCGCTGCAGCCCATGCTGCCGTCGACTGGATCGCCGACTACCTCGAGCATCCCGCGAAGCTGCCGGTGAAGAGTCGCGTGCAGCCGGGCGACATTCGCGCCGCGCTGCCCACGTCGGCGCCTATGCAGGGCGAGTCCCTGGAAGCGATGCTGCGCGACGTCCGCGACACCATCATGCCCGGCATCACGCACTGGAACCATCCCGGGTTCTTCGCGTACTTCGCGAACTCCGCCTCCTACCCAGGCATCCTCGGCGAACTGCTTGCTGCCGGGATCAATGCCAACGGAATGCTCTGGGTCACCAGCCCTGCGGTCACCGAGCTTGAACAGGTTTCGCTGGATTGGCTTCGGCAACTGATGGGCATGGGCGAGGGGTGGTTCGGACAGATCACCGATACCGCCAGCGTGAGCACCTTCTACGCCCTCGCGGCGGCGCGGGAGCAAGCCGGGTACGACGTGCGCATGCAGGGCATGGCCGGACGCGCCGATATGCCGAGACTGCGCGTGTACTGCAGCGAACATGCGCACTCGTCGATCGATAAAGCCGTGATCGCCCTCGGACTCGGCCACGAGAACCTCGTCAAGATTCCCGCCGACGAGAGCTTCCGCCTGCGACCCGACGCGCTCGAGTCGGCGATGCAGGCCGACATCACCGCCGGCTTCCGACCGATCGCCGTCGTGCCGTGCGTGGGGACCACCAGCATGACCAGCGTCGACCCCGTGCGCGCCGTGGTGCGCATTGCCCGCGCCCATGGCTGCTGGGTGCACGTCGATGCGGCGTACGGTGGCGTCACGGCGATCGTGCCGGAAATGCGACATCTCATGGATGGCACCGACGACGCCGACTCGTTCGTGGTCAATCCGCACAAGTGGCTGTTCACGCCGATGGATTGCTCCGTGATGTACACCAAGCATCCCGACGCGCTCCGACGCGCCTTCGCCCTGCTCCCCGAGTATCTGATCACGAGCACAACCAGTGAGACCGTGAACCTGATGGACTACGGCATTCAGCTGGGCCGTCGCTTCCGGTCACTCAAACTGTGGATGGTGATGCGCGCGTACGGCGCCGAAGGGATCGCCGAACGCATTCGCTTTCACTGCGACCTCGCGCGCGACTTTGCCGGCATGGTGCACTTCGAAAACAGCGGCTGGGAGCTCACGGCGCCGGTCACCATGTCGCTGGTGTGCTTCCGCTACGCGCCGGCCGGCATGAGCGAACCGGACGTTGCACGGCTGAACGCGGCGATCATGGAGCACGTGAACGCCGAAGGTCGGGTGTACCTGTCGCACACCAAATTGCACGGGAAATACACGCTGCGGCTGGCCATCGGGAACATCCGCACCGACCGGAGCCACGTGGAGGCCGCGTGGGCCGATTTGCGCGCCGCGGCGGCACAGGTGCCAGCCCATTACCGTGGCGCTGCAGCAGGCCGCACGAATTCCTCGAACCACTGATCGCACGGCCTCCGCTGCAGCTCCTAGGGCTTGGCGCGGCGAGCGGATTTTCGTTCACGCCGGATGCGCTGCCAGCGTACGAAACCGAGCACCGCTACGGTGACCAGAATCGCGCCGACAATCTCCCCAGCCCGGTCGAGATGACCGAGGGCGCGTACGGCGGCCTCACCGGCAGCATAGCCGACTGCGGTGAACACGACCGTCCAAAGCGCGGAGCCGGCCAGTGACAGCGGCAGATAGATGTAGAGCGGCACCTTCGCGGCCCCGCAGGCCATCGGCAAGACGATGCGCAGGCCGAAGGCGAAGCGGACGAGGAGCGAGGCGGTGAGCTGATTCCGCCGCACCACGCGGAGCGCCACGGTGCCGGTGGCGCGCACCCGCGGGAAGCGCCGCCGAATGAACTCCCATTTCCATCGACCGAGCACGTACAGCAGCGAAGTTGCGCCCCAGCCCCCCAGCGTGATCGACAGGATGACCCGCGCCATCTGGAGTTCTCCCTCGTGCGCCGCGATGCCGCCGAAGATCGGTGAGAGTTCCTCCGTCACGATCGCCGACACACCGAGCACCACGTAGGTCCAAAAGCTGTCGGTGACCGCCTCCAGCCACTGCGTCATGTCGGCCAGCAACCCCACCACCCCGAAGATGGACCCTCCGGACACGACAACGCTCGCCGTCCGCAGCAACAGCGCGGGGGCGAGCGTCTTCGCGAGCAGAATCGAGGAGATCGGCGGCATCATAGGCCGAAAATCTAATCAACTACCTCAGTCACCAGCCTCGGCCACGGGCAATTCAAACGCGCGGAATTGGCCGGTGTGCGGGGGCGTCAGCCCGACCCGACGGGACAGCGACGTGCGCATGTTGTCGAAGATCTCGTAGAACGTCGGGATGACGAGCAGCGTGAGCACCGTGCTCGTGATCACACCACCAATGACCGCGACACCGAGCGGGGCGCGGAACTGGGCGCCTTCGCCGCGACCGAGGGCCACCGGGATCATGCCGGCGATCAGCGCGAACGTCGTCATGAGAATCGGACGCAGCCGAATGGCGCCGGCCTCGATGAGCGCTTCACGGAGTGGCATCCCGTTCTTCTCGCGGGCCCACTTGGCAAAATCGACCAGCAGAATCGCGTTCTTGGCCACGATGCCACACAGCAGGATCACACCGATCAAACTCATGAGGTTGATCGTGTTGCCGGTGATCGCCAGCGAACCCATGACGCCGATGAGCGAGAGCGGGAGCGAAATCAGAATGGCGATCGGATCGAGGAACGAACCGAACTGCACCACGAGGATGAGGTACATCAGCGCCACCGCCACGCCGAGCGCCACGAAGATGGAGCCGAAGACCTCGTTCTGCTGTTCGACCTGACCACCGCTGGACATCTTGACGCCGGCGGGGAGCTGGATGCTACCCGTCTTCTTCTCGAAATCACCCATGACTTCGGTGAGCGAGCGCCCGGCGATGTTGCCCTGCACCTTGATCACGTTGTCACGATCGAGGTGGTTCACGATGGCCGGTCCGAGCTCGCTCTTGATGCGCGCCACCTGCTGCAGCGGGATCAGCTGCGCGTTCGGTCCCTGGCCGAGCGCGATCGGCAACTGCGCCAGATCGGCGCCTCGCGCGCGCGCTTCCGGGGCCAGGCGCACCATGACCTTGCGCGTCTGGTTGGTCGGATCGACCCAGTCGCCGGCGTCGAGCCCGGCAAAAGCCGGACGGATCGCCTGCGCGACCTGCCCAACACTCAAGCCGAGCGACGCGGCGAGAGCCCGATCGACTTGCACCGTGAGTTCCGGCTTCTGTCCCTTGGTGCTGAGCCCCACGTCGACCGCCCCCGGCGTCGTCTTGAGGGCGGTGAGATACTGATCGGCCACCACCTGCAGCGCCGCCTTATCGGTGCCGCGCAATTCGATGGAGATCTGCTTCTCCTGACCGGCGAAGTCGTTGGTGAACACCGAGATGTCACTGCCACCGATCCGCTTCACATCCTCGCGAATCACGGCGGCCAGCGTTTCGGCATCACGCTCACCCAGCTTCAGTCGCTCGCCCTTGGTCTTGAGCTTGAGGTACACGCTCGCCTTGTCGACCGCACCGCTGGCCCCGCCCGCCGTCACGAACGAGTAGGTGACTTCGGGATACTTCGACGTGATCGCGTACGCCTCCGACACCTTCTGCCGCAGATAGTCGAGGTTAGCGCCCGGCGGCGTCTCGATCGTCATCTGCACTTCGGCGTTGTCTTCGAGCGGGAAGAACCCGCCACCGACGAACCCGAGCGCCGGCATCGCCAGCGCGAGCGCGAGACTGGACACCGCGAGGAACACCATCGATTTCGGGTGGTCGAGCGCCCAGCCAATCAGCTTGCGGTAGCCGTTGGCCAGGCCGTCGAACCACTTGTTGAATGTGTCGAGCTTTCTGGTGATCCACCACTTCTCATGCTCTTCTTGATGCGGATCGGGCCAGTAGGCCGAGAGCATGGGATCGAGTGAGAAGGACACGAACAGCGACACGAGCACGGAGCAGGCAATCGTGAGCGCGAACGGCTTGAACCACTGTCCCGACTCACCCTGCAGGAACGCGATCGGAATGAACACGGCGATGATCGAGAACGTGGTCGCCGCCACAGCGAGGCCGATTTCATCGGTGCCTTCGCGGGCCGCCGTGTAATGATCTTTCCCCATTTCCACGTGTCGCACGATGTTTTCGCGCACCACGATGGCATCGTCGATCAGAATACCGATCGCCAGTGAGAGACCCAGCAGCGACATCGTGTTCAGCGTGAAGCCGAACGCCCACACTGCCACGAAGCTGGCCAGCACCGATACCGGCAAGGCGAGCCCGGTGATCACGGTGGAGCGCCACGAGTTCAGGAACAGGAACACCACGAGCACGGTGAGCACCGCGCCCTCCACGAGCGCATCGCGCACGTTGTTCACGGAGTTCTCGACGCGCGTGCCCTTGTTCTTCACGACATCGAACTGCGCCCCATCGGGCAGTGTCTTGCGCAGCTCTTCGACCTTGGTGAAGATCGCTTCCGCCACGGCCGTCGTGGAGTACCCGTTCGTCTTCTTGATTTCGATACCGACGGCATCGCGGCCGTTGAACAGGGCGATGGTGCGCTGTTCTTCCACGCCGTCCTGCGCCGTCGCGACATCGCCCAACCGTACCACGCGACCGCCACGCTCGGCGACCACGAGCTGCATGAAGTCCACCGGTGTTTCGAGACGGCCCTGCAACCGGATCGTGCGCTCATCGAGCGCACTGGTCACGCGTCCCACCGGCACGGCGAGATTGCCGGCCTGCAGCGCCGCGACGACCTGCGGCACACTGACGCCGGCGGACTGCAACCGCTGCGGATCGAGGTTCACCGTGAGCTCGCGGTTCACGCCACCCGACACCTGCACGTCGGCCACACCGGCGATCGAGCGCAGTTCGCGCGTGATCCCGGGATCGGCCAGCTGCGTGAGCTGGGCCGGCGTGAGCGTCGTCGAGTACAGCGACAGCGTCACGATCGGCGCATCGGTCGGGTTGAACTTCTTGAGGATCGGCTCCTCCATTTCCTGCGGGAGATCCTGACGCTTCGTGCTGATCGCGTCACGGATGTCCTGCGTGGCTTCGGAGAGATCCTTCGAATACACGAACTGCGTCACGATCTGGGCGAAGCCGTCGCGCGCCTCCCCGTTGATCGACTTGACGCCGGAAATGCTCTGGATCGCTTCCTCGATCGGCTCGAGCACTTCGCGCTCGACCTGTTCGGGCGAAGCGCCGGGATAGATGATCGTGGTCAGCACGATCGGGGGCTGCACTTCCGGAAACTCGTCCGTCTGCAACTGCGTGAGTGCGACCAGGCCGAACCCCACCAGCGTGAGCATCGCCACGACGGTGATGAGGGGCCGCTTGATCGCGAAATCAGAAATGAACATATGGGCGTGGTTGGATGATTATCCGACGGTTCAATTCTTCTTCGCGGGCGTCGCCGCTTGCGAGGCATCCTGCGGTGCAGACACCACCACCGACGAACCCACCGAGATGCCACGAGCCGCGCCGAGCAGCACGGTGTCGCCGCTGGCGATCCCG
Source organism: Gemmatimonadota bacterium (assembly GCA_947457715.1). The sequence goes on along the minus strand of CANGXK010000012.1, from coordinate 11,105 downwards.
GTCGTGACTTCGAGAGCGCCGGCGGCTTCGTCACGCACCCCCAGCTGCACTTCGACTTTCTCCACCTTGCCGCCTTTGAGCCGCATCAAGGTCGGCACGATCCCCGTCTGGTCGACCGCCGTTTCCGGCACCATCACGCCGACACGCTTTTCCGACGCCACACGCCCCTCGACGAACAAGCCGGCCACCAGTGTCCCGGCGCTGTTGGGGACCGACGCCAGCAGGCGCACCTGCTTGGTCGCGGGATCCACCATCGGGCTTACACGCGTCACGCGTCCCTCGAGCACACGATCCGATCCGTTCACCGTGAACAGCACCGGCGCGCCGACGCGCACATCGGCCAGCGCCGACGTGGGCACCGACGCTTCCACGCGCAGGCTGCGCGGGTCGATGATCGTGAACAACGCGCCACCAGGCGAGACGATATCGCCCGGGCTCACGGCGCGCTCCGACACCACACCCGCGAACGGCGCGCGGATGATCGTGTTGCGCACGTTCTTGTCGGCCGACGACAGTCGCGCCTTGGCATCAGCCAGCTGCGCCTGCGCCCCGAGGGCCGCGCGCTCGGCGCCTTCCACATCGCGCTCGGCGATCGCGCCGGCCGCCGCCAGCGACTTCGAGCGCTGCCACTCGCGCGTGGCCTGCTCGGCGGCCACAGTGGCCTGCGCCACGGCCGACCGGGCCGAAAGCGCAGCATCGCGCACATTGGCGTCGTCGAGTCGTGCCAGCACCATGCCCACGCTCACCCGCTCACCTTGTTCGACACTCGTGGCCAGCACCGCGCCCGAAATCTCGGCGCGAATGCGCGCTTCACGATCGGCCGTGAGCGTGCCGGAAATGGCCGGACCACTCCGCAGCGTGTCGGTACGGGCAACCGCGATGTTCTGCGGGCCGATCGCCTGCGCGACCGGAGTGCTGTTGGCGGCTGAGGCCTCCGTGTCTTTACTGCACGCGGTTCCCACCAGCGTTGCCGCGAGCAGAGAAAGAGACGCGGTTCGTCGAGTCATCGTAATCATCGAGTGGTGCCGGTGGACGAGGTGGAACCCTGCGACAGGGGGAGATACGGGAGGAGTTCGAGGCGCTTGCGCGCGACCTGCAGATTGCGCGCGGCCTGCGCGCGATTGGCGAGGGCCTGCTGCAACTGATTGCGCGTCTCGGAGAGTTCGAGCTGCGTGGAGATGCCTTCGCGGAAGCGCACTTCCGCAATGTCATACGCGCGTTGCGCCTGTTCGGCGGTCCCGACGCTGGCCTGCCATGACGCTTCGGCTTCCGTGAGTTGGGCGACGGCCTGCCGGGCATCGAGTGACGCCCCTTCCTGCGCGAGCCGCAACCGCTGACGCGCTTCGATCACGGTCGCCTCCGCCGCCTGCACTTCCCCGCGCACGCGGCCGCCCGTGAAGAACGGATACGACAGGCCGAGGCCGACGGTCCAATTCGGGAAGAAATCGGCAAGGCTGCGCGGCAGCACGCCCGCGGGATACGCCAGGCGCTGATAGTTGGTGGTGGCCGAGATAGACGGCAGACGCTGGGCCTTGGTGGCGCGCAGCTGCTGCTGCGCCACTTCGACACCCTTGAGCGCCTGCTTCACCGGCGCCCGCATGCCGATGCCGGTATCACTGCCGGCGAGTACGCGGGCGATGGCGGCCTGCACCTGCGGGTCGAGTGTGAGCACCTCAGCCGCGTTGACGTTCACCGTCGTGATCGGCGCGGTGCTGGCCACCGGTGGCGATACCGGCGACTCGGCGATGCTGTCGGTCAGCGTAAGCGGTTCATCGGGCGGGAGATTCAGCAGCTGCCGCAAGCGCACATAGGCGAGATCGCGATTGGTGCGCGACTGCAACCATCCCGGCCGCTGATTGTCGCGCGTGACGCGAGCCCGGATGAGTTCGAACTCCGATGCCGTGCCGACGTTCCGCGTGAGCTGCACCTGACGCAGCGTGCGCTCCGACTGGACCAGCGACGACTCCGAAATCGCGACCAGACGATCGGTGAGCAGCGCGTCGTAGTAGGACTGCGTGACATCGAGCTGCACCTGCGCCTGGGCGCTGGTGATGCCGATCTCGGCCGACTCACGCGCGGCGCGCGCCGCCCGGATGTTCGCGGTGGCGCGACCACCGGTGAACAGTGGCTGCGAGGCGCTGAGGCCGAAGTTGAAGTTGTATTGCGACGCGAAGATCCGCGTGATCGGGTTGTCCGCGTTCGAGCTGGTGTCCGCGCCAGCGCTTCCACCCGACCCGCTATTCGAGCGCTCCGAGATTGCCGCGAACTGGTTCTGCAGCTGCTTTTGCCAGCTGAGTGTCGTGGCGAGCTGCGGCAGCAAGACCGAACGCGCCTGCCCGAGCTGTCCCTGCGCGCGAAGTGACCCGGCGCGGGCAATGGCGATCTGCTCACTTTCACCGGTCGCAAGCTTCAGCGCCTCGGCGAGCGAGAGCGCGCGAGGCCGCGCATCGCGGTCCGTGGCAGGTTGGGCCTTCAGTGCGCGTGGAGCCAGCCCTGCTGCGAAAAACGCGACCACCATGGTGGCGGTCGTCGTGAGATGGGGTCTGCGGCGCAAGGCGCGCGCACCGGCGAAAGGCATCATGCGGGGACGGTGGTGGAGGTCGAGTCTCGCTCATCCGTACGTACGGCACGGGGCGCTGGTTCCCGCAAGGCACCGACGGCACGCAGGAAGATACGCACGTAGGCGCGCAGCGTGTCTGGGACAGGCTGGGTGAACATCGTGGGCATCATGTCGCGATTCATGCCGTCGGCGAACACCGCGCCCATGAGCATGGTGACGGCGGCGCGGACGTCGATGGGCGACACGTCGCCGGATTCGGTGATCCACCCATGACGGCGCAGCTTGACTACGTACTCGCGCAGTTGCGTCATCGCCGAGCTCGGCCCGTACGACGCACAGCCGGCGGCGTCCGGCCGCTCCTCGGCGTCGCTGATCATCTGCCGTACGATGCCACGCATGCCCACGAGCCCGGAGTGATGCACCGTGACCCAGGTGAGCAGCTCCTGCTCGGGGTCGACCGGTTCCTGCGGAAAGCTGGCGTCCTGCTCAATGTGCGAGCACTCGTGCATCATGAGGTCGAGGAGCGCGTTCTTGGAGCCGAACTGGCGAAAGAGCGTGACTTCATTCACGCCCGCTTCTTCGGCAATGCGGCGGGTGGTCGCTCCACGCCAGCCGTGCTGGGCGTACACCCGGGCGGCGGCGTGGAGAATGCGCTTGCGGCGGTCGTCGATCATTTGCAGAGGCTAATGCAAGCGGACACTTGCCGCAAGCGGGCACTTACTTGCCGGCGTCGTCCCGCAGCGTCATCCCCGCGGTGCGTCCGATGGGTCCCCCACCGCCCCGCTCCCCCACGGTGACCGCCGCTCAAATGGCGCGAAAGGCGGACGAGCGAGTTGGAGGGCACGCCGCCGCCCGTCACCCGGCGCTGGCGAGGTCGGCGACCGCGCCGTATGCTCGACCGGCCCCGATTGAAATTCCTATCCCGACGTCGCTGCCAATGACGCAGGTGGACGCGCGGACGCTGAATGACGCAGGTGGACGCGCGGACGCTGTACGAAGACGTGTATTGCGGGCGCGGCGAGCTGGAGAACCGGATTTGGGAGCATCAGCTCATGCTCTTTGCCGACCGCACCAGCGCGGCGGCGCGCGAATCAGCTCCGGCTCTCCTACTCGTCGGTGGCCTACGTCCCGCTGGCCGCGCTTCGTCGGCTCGGGCTCGCCGGGACCGCGCTGGCGCGTACCCAGTGCACCACGATCTAACTCTCGATGAGACCGGCTTCGCGGGAGCCAATGAAGACGTGAAGCACGTTGCCGCTCATGGGGCTGGGGATAGGATATGAATAACTGGAGCGGTGCCGTCTGAGCCTTGAAAGCTGGCTTCCACCAGCAACTGACGAGTCGCATGCTCGCGTACCCGATGCATCCACCAGTCCGCAGGGTGAACGGTGCAGTGGGCATTTTCGCCGTTGGGCAGACGCTTGACTGCCAATCGAGTGGAGATGTTCAGATACACGAGGCGGCGGGCACGGGAGAAAATGTCACGCAGCACTTCATGCACAAAGGGCTCGGGAACGTGCTCCAAGACATCCGTGCAGATGACGGCGTCGAAGGGGCCATCGGGGAGCTTAGCTAACGCTCCCACGCCGGGATCGTAAAGGCTGGGAACGAGGCCCCAGGCATGCACTTCATGCAAACGGTGGTGCTTATACTGCAAAGCCTTGCCGCAGCCGAAGTCGAGCGCGGTGGTCGATCCTGTCTGCCGTAACAACTGGCCAATGCGTTCGGCATGGGGCGCGAGACTCTGACCGTCGAACATCGATGGGCGGAGGTGCATCCACCGGTAGAGGAGGCGATATTTGAGGCGCTGTAGGACGAGACTCATCCTTCGCTCGCTAACGGGGTGGTTACCTGCCGGCGTGCGGCGACTTGAAGCAAGCCGGGCCGGGTGATGAACGGTCTTCCCATGCGGAAACAGAGTGCGTGATTGATCTTGTCGAGGGCGCTTCCATTGCTGCTCACACCCACTCCGATCCAGGAGTCGCCAGCGGCCAAACAGAGGCTTTGGATGAAGCATGTGCAGGTGAAGCAGCCAGACTCCGGCAATGGCTCCGTCGTCGTGTCTGCGCGCAAGCATGGGTCACTCGCTCCTTCTGCAAATCGGTGATGTAAATGCTAACATCCAAATGCTCAAACCGGTGGGCACCCAAGTCCAAACGAGCCGCGACCGGCATGTCATCTCCTAGGGCAAAATGTGCTGGTGCTCTGCCTGCTCTCAGCTGAAGAGTGATGGAGAGAAGGACGAAGTTTGCCCCTTTGTCACGTGGTGCGGCGCTGAGGTGTCGGACCATCCGTCCCCCTTCCAGCAGCATCGCTGAACTGCAGAGACGACGCACTGCCGCGGCGTTGTGGCTAACCAACACCACCGTGCATCCGTCTGCGGCGACACTGCCCATCGTGCCCAGACACTTGACTTGGAAGGCGGCGTCACCGACCGCGAGCACTTCGCCGATGATGAGGATCTCCGGTTCCAGGTGGGCGGCGACGGCGACGGCGAGGCGATAATCTCGGCGAACGTGGCCTTGATCTCGTCGCGTCGCATCCCGAGGATCGCGCCGTTGAGGAAGATGTTTTCACGGCCTGGCGCTGGAGCACATAGCGCTTACCCCGGGTTTCCACACGAGGCGGAGGGGCCGACGGCAGGCACGGAGACCGTCGATCCGCTCGAGTTCCTGGCCCGGGTCTTCGTGCACATCCCCGACCAGGGCCACGTCACGACGCGGTACTTCGGCTGGTATGCCAATCGCCCGCGGGCATGCGCGGCAAGGCCGAGGGCGCGGCGGTTGCGGTGCCACCCGCGATAGTCCCCGCGTAACGACTGGCGCCCCCCGAGGCCACCCGCCGGTGGGCGAAGGCCCTACGGCCGCCCTGCTCCAGCAGATCTTCGAGGTCGACCCGCTGGCGTGCCCGACCTGCCATGGCCCCATGCGGGTCGTCGCGTTCATCACCCAGGCCTCGGTGATCGACCGGCACCTCGCGCATCTCCGGACCCGCGCCGAGGCACGTCACCACGCGCCGCACGCCCGTCCGCCGACGCCCCGACTCCCCCCTGAGGACGCGCCCCCCGACGCCCCGCGACCACGCGGGGCCGATCGGTGTACGCGGCTCTCCGCCCGCCGCGGCGCGCTGGCGAGGTCGGTGATCGCGCGGTATGCTCAACGGATAGTCGACCCACCCCGATTGAAACTCCTATCCCGTGGTGTTCCAGGTCGTCGAGCTGGACTGCCGCCTGCGCGGCCAGAGACGTGTCCGGGTCGCGCTGGAACACTGGGAAGGCATCGAATTCGTCGACCGCGCCGTGACTCCCAACAATCCCAATTCTCAGGAAGTGTAGTTGATGCCTTCGGCCCCCACTGCCCGGGTGATTGCCTACTACCTACCCCAGTTTCATCCTATTCCTGAGAATGATTTGTGGTGGGGTAAGGGATTCACGGAGTGGACCAACGTCACGAAAGCCGCGCCGCTCTTTCCTGACCACTATCAGCCGCAGTTGCCATCCGATTTCGGCTTCTACGATTTGCGAGTTCCAGAAACGCGGGAGGATCAGGCCAATCTGGCGCGCAAGCATGGGATAGAAGGATTCTGCTACTGGCACTACTGGTTCAGCGGCAAGCGCTTACTGCACCGGCCTCTCGATGAGGTCCATTCGACCGGTTCGCCGGACTTTCCGTTCTGCGTCGGCTGGGCCAACGAATCCTGGACCCGTCGATGGACCGGAGAGGAAGCCGAGGTACTTCTGAAGCAGGCCTACTCCGAAGAGGATGACCTCGCGCACGCGCGCTGGCTCGCGAAGCTGTTCGCCGATTCACGGTATATCCGTGTCGACGGTCGCCCGCTTTTCGTATTGTACCGTGCGCCAGCGCTGCCCAATGCGCAGAAGACCACCGATACGCTACGCGCTGAATGTGTGCGGCTCGGGGTTGGCGAGCCGTATATCGTCGGGCGTGATACGCACAATGTCGGTACGGACATGAGACGATTCGGATGCGATATCACCGAGTCCAGCTCGCCGAACCTGTCGGCGTTGCCGGGTGCGTTCGTTGTTCCAAATCGAGTACGCGATCTCGCACGCAACGCGCGACTGGGCGTGTGGTCCGCTTCCCTCAAGATCTACGATTATGCGGAAGCCTGCGCGTACATGGAGCAGTCGCGCCCTCGCGACCATCCGCACATCCCCGGCTTCTTCGTGGGATGGGACAATACTGCGCGCCGCGCTGACAAGGCAATCGTTCTCGTGAACAGCACGCCGGATGCCTTTGCCAAGGGGTTTCGCACCGTGCTCGCGCAGGTTCGAGACAAGCCGTCCGAGCATCGTCTGATCTTCGTGAACGCATGGAATGAGTGGGCCGAGGGCATGTGCCTCGAACCCGGGCGTCGCTACGGTCATGGCTTCCTTGCGGCGCTGTCGACGGAACTGGCTCGTGCATGAGTAGCCAGGAGTCCGCGCGCCACCGACCCACCCGCCTCTGCTTCGTCATGCACCAGAGCACGATGGAGGGCGCTGGCCGTTACATGCTCGATCAGGTGGTCCAGTTGCAGGAGCGGGGGGTGGTGGTGTTCGCTGTGTTGCCAAGCGAAGGGCCGTTGAAGATCGCTTTGGCGGAACAAAACGTACGCGTTCGCGTCGTGCCCAATCCGTGGTGGACAAAAGACTCGGGCGACAACGGAGATCCTCCATATGGCCAGACGCTGCTGACTGCGCAGGCGATTGCCACAGCGCTTCGCGAATGGCAGGTCGATGTCGTGTATACCCACACGGTGGTGATTCTTGCTGGTGCGCTCGCCGCGGCGATCACCGGGCTTCCGCATGTGTGGCACATTCACGAGTTCGCATACAACGCGACCGGTTTGATGATGCGAATTCCCAAGCCGGAGCTAATCCGGCTGTTCGTGCAGACATCGAACAGAGTCTACTTCTCGTCGAAGGCAATATCCGCCGACTGGACCGAAGCGCTGACCGGTGTCGAGACTCGAATCGTGTACAATTGGACGTCGTCGACCCTGAGTACCGAGCCTCCCGATCTGACCGACCGGACGGCCGTTAAACTCCTGCAGAATCCAAGCGTCTTCGTGGTCGCCGTCGTCGGCTCGGTGATCCCGTGGAAACGGCAAGCGGACGTGATCGAGGCGGTGGGCAACCTGCAGAAGGAGGGGTTCGACGTCGCGTTGCTCGTGGTGGGCCCGCTGCTGCACGCCGCCTATGCGGTCACCGTGAAGGAAGCGGCGGCCCGGCAGCCCAACCCCGAGCGAATTCGTTTCTGTGGTTATACCGAGTTTCCGGATCGGGTGATGCGCGCAGCCACCGTAAGCGTCGTGTGTTCGGACCGAGAGCCGTTCGGGCGCGTGACCATCGAGTCGATGGCGCAAGGCACGCCGGTGGTTGGCGCTGACTCTGGGGGCACGCCCGAGATCATACGTGATAGCGTGAATGGACTGCTCTACCCGACCGGAGACGTCGAGGCACTTACCAGCTGCTTGCGGCGACTGCTCGTGGACCCCGCACTGCGCACGGCACTGTCGTCGGGCGCCCGGCAAGACCGTCGCTTTACCGATGCGAGCGCCGCGATCACCCCGGTCTTCGCCGACTTGGCGCTCCTGCATGGAGCGTCCAACCCGGGATCACCGGTGGCGAGTCTACTGGGCCGCGGAGTCGAAGACGCCATAGGCGAAATGCGCAGGCGGAACTCGCCGGCAGGTTTGGCAAGACGGCTTCTGGCACCGTTCCGCGGATAGCATCCACGCAACGGCGCAAACGCGCCTTGTTCGACCAAGTCAGGGGGCTACTGCGACTGGGGCATGACGTCGAAGTCTGGTGCCCGCCGATCGCGGATCAGACGCTCCTACCGCTTCGCGAGCTCGTACTGGAGCACCCTATCGCACTCCGAGCCGTCTCATCGCATCCTCGCGGACGCATCCGCGACAGGCATCCATGATGCGACGTATTGTATGCACAGTTGCAGGCGATGGGAGAGCATTCCCGCAAGTGTGCGGCGGAGATGGCACAAAAGCACTTCGACGTGCTCTTCGTGCATCCTTGTCGATCGTTTCGCACCTCGCCGATAGCGCTCTTCTCGGCGCTCCCAAGTGCCCTCTACCTTCATGAGGCGTTCCGATCGTTGTATGAGGGATGGCCGCGACTGCCGTGGGAAGCGCCAGAGCACCCGTTCGAAAGCGGTTCGCCGCGATTCTGGAAGTCTGTCTCGGTGATACGCCCGGGCTTGTGGGGAAACGCGTGCAGGTGTGCCCCCTGTGTCAGGATAGTTGTCGCATCCTCGGCGATCGCTCCAACGCCGAGACTGCGCCGACCGACGCCAGTACCGAAGTGCCCGCGGCGCTCACGGTGCGCGAGCGAGATCAAAGGCACGCCGCCGCCCGCCACGCGGCGCTGGCGAGGTCGGCGATCGGGCCGTATGATCCACGGAGAATCGGCCCCCCGATTGAAATTCCTATCCTGATACGGCGGCGGAGCTATGCGGTGCCGAGTTGCAGATTGCGCAGCGATCAACAACAGGAAATTGATGCATCTGCGCAATCGAGCTGGCGCACACATATGGCATTGTCGATGATACCGGCGTCATTGTGGCGATGAAGATCGGCTATACAGAACCGAACGATGCCGACTTTATTCGTTGGACGTCGAATCTACTCAGAACGTTTATCGAGAACGGCGAAATCATCATCGCAAGCGACGGCGACCGCCCGGATGTTTTGCTTGCCAGTATTTGGCGCAAGCACAAGTTTCCTGCTGGAGTGCCAGTCATTCTTGTCTCCAACGAAAACTGGCAGCTATTTCAGCCGCATGCGCCGTTGCGCAAGTATCATGCAGTTCTTGGCCTATACGAGCCACCGGAGCCGTGCACTTTTATTCAATTTCCGTATGCGGCTGTGCATTTTGATGTTGCAGTGGATGAGCTGTATACCCTTAGAGCTGAGCTCATGGCAACGGAAAAGACCGAGTTTTGCTGCTTTGTGGCCTCAAATACGATGGGCGATCTTGCCAAAGAGCGCATGGCGTTATTCGGCCGGATCAATCAATGGCAGCGAGTGGATTCGGGCGGAGCAATTCTAAACAACTTAGGTTATCGAGCGCCTCGAGGCCTGGAGTTTCTGCGCTGGATTGCCAAATACAAGTACATGATCTGCATCGAGAACTCGCTGCAGCCATACTACATTACGGAGAAGCCGTACCAAGCATGGTTTGCCGGCACCGTGCCCATTTATAACGGCGGTCATATTGGGCATCTCAATCCGCACTCCATCGTCAATGCGTCGTCGCCGCATGTACTGACCGAGTTACAGCGAATCGAGGCAGCACCGGAATTATACGAATCGAAGCGTCGCGCTTCGTTGACCGACTCGCCACTATCATTGGGCTCTTTCGTGCAGCAGTTTCGCGCACTGGTGCTTGATCCTGGTCGCCCCAAGGCAGTATTGGCAGAACCACCAACAAGACCGCATGTCAGTTTTGCACGTCGGCTCGCTTCACGAATTCGCCAGCGGCGGTAACGGCGGTAACGGCGGTAGCGGCGTCGGTCATCGACCAGATCCTCACGCACCTCCGCGTGAGGACGGCCCCCCTGTCGCCCCGTGACCACCCGGTCGGCCAGTCGCGGACGCGCCTCGAAGGCGACCATTCGGAAGCCCTTTTCAAAAAGACGGCCGTGTGTCAGGCGCCATCGAAAAGTTCGCCCCAGCGGCCGGCCACGTTCGCGTTCAGATACTCAGGGCGGGGCGCGACTGCCGGACGGCCGTTCGTGTACCAGTCGCAAAGCCGGTTCGCCACGGCATCGAGGTCGCGCGCATCGATGACCTCCGCAGGCGACAGCAACTCCGGAGCGGCACCAAAATCATGCGCCAGCACAGGCGTGCCGACCGCATGACTTTCGCCGAAGACCAGCCCAAACGTCTCCGGAACCCGATATGCCGGATAAAAGTAGCAGAACGAATCCGCGAGATGCTCGCAGAACTCGTCGTGCGAAAGATGCCCCAAGTTGACGACGTTTGGGGGGAGCCGCTTCATGTTCGGCGGAGCATAGAAGGAGACATGCAGTTCCACGTGTGGCAGCGTGCGACGGACCTGATCGAACGCTGTAAGCACGAGGTCAAGCCCCTTCCAGACGCTTCCAAAGAACAGTTTGTTGGGGTTCGTCGGCCGACGAGTCGCAGGGGTGCGCAGGTGCTCCGGTACAGCAACCAAATTATAGACGTAAGTCCTTTTGACTTGATTGAACAGGCGACCACTGCGGACCAGGCCCCTCCTCGCGAAGTGTTCGACATTCGCCAAATGGGCCGCAGATGCGCATACGAGGGTCGCATCCGTATTCAGCAGGGCGAGCACCATCCTAAGGTGCCGAGCCTGATTGCGCGGGTGCAAGAACCAGTAGGAAGGAGGCTCGTGCCAGTCTTGCATCCACAGGAACAACCTCGCGTGCGGGAAAAGCTTTCTCATGCCCCACAATCGCTCTGGTCGTCTCAAAACGATGACTGCGTCGGGCCGCAGGTCGCGACTCACGTGCTCCAACGGGACGAACTCGACCCCGCCGGAAAT
>CANGXK010000011.1 GCA_947457715.1 Gemmatimonadota bacterium | reverse complement strand
ATCGTGCCTGAAGTCTAGTCACTCCCCCGTCACTTATTGGCGTCCAGCAGCTTTTTCCGCTCCAGCCAGCTCTGCCCGTCGGTGATCCACGACGCGGCCGGCTCGCCCTTCAGGTAGTGGGCGAACCACTGCAGAATGCGCCGCTCGTAATCCACCGCATTCTCCTTCTTGCCAAGGCCATGCCCTTCGCCGGGGTACAACAACATCACCGCGTTCTTGCCGGCCCGACGGGCGTAGTTGTAGAGCTCCACGCCCTGACGCATGTCCACGGTGGGATCTTCGCCACCGATCTCGATCAGCAGCGACTTGGCGCGCATCTCGTGAATCTTCGTGATCGGCGAGTTGCGCGTCATCGCGGCCACATCTTCCCAAGGCGCGACCTGCATGCGGAACTGCCCGGTTTCCCAGTGATCGAATTCGGGCACGGAGCTCCAGTGCATCTGTCCCGCGAAGCTCACCATGTCGGAGATGCCGGCGCCCATCACGGCGGTCGCGAACAGCGAGCTGTGCGTGGCCAGGAACGCCGCCTCGTAACCGCCCTGCGAATGTCCGGCGTGCCCCACGCGCGCCGGGTCCACCAGGCCGCGCGCCAGCACGCGGCGCACCGCCGGTTCGACCGAATGCAGCACCGAGATGCCGGGCTCGCGCGGACGGAACACGATGTCAGGCATCAGCACGAAGTAGCCCTGCTGCGTGAACACGTTCGCGTTGTAGTAGTCGTTCTCGCGCGGCACGATGTAGCGGTGCAGCCCCTGCGTGAGCAACTCGTACGTGTACACGATCATCGGATACTTCTTGCCCGGCACGTAGTTGGCCGGGTAGTACAGAATCGCCTGCAGTGGCTTGCCGATGGTGCTGGTGAAGTTCATCAGCTCGGCCTTGCCCCACGCGACGTCGCGCTGAAACGTGTTCGTGCTCGACATCGCCTTGGCATCGGCGAGATCGCTCTTCGCCATGAAGACGTTCGGCGATTCGTCGAAACGCTGGCGCGTGTACACGTACGTGTCGCTGCTGTCGGCCTTCGCCAGCGACGCGTACTGCGCATCGCCGATGGCCAGCGTCGTCACCGCGCCGTTGGCGAGGCGCGCGTAGCCGCTCTTCTTGCTGCGCTTGCCGTACAGCGACAGATACACCGGCTTCGAGAGGTTCACCGCCCGCTCGACCGCCGTGCCGCCGAATCCGGCAAACGACACCACGCGATGCTCGAGTCCCTCACGCGCGCCGTTGGTCAGCATGCGACCGCCCGAGCCGTCGAGCGCCAGCGCCCATACGTCGTACGCGCCATTCACCAGCAGCGTGTTGCCATCGTGCGACCACAGCGGCGCGCCAATGGGCGGCAGCACGTCCATGGGGTGATCGTCTTCACGATCCACGAAGTCCACGCGGCCACCCGCCAGCCGCGCCGTAAGATTCGTGCGAGTGCCGCTGGCGATTTCCACCGCCCAGTAGTCACGCCCGTCGAACCACACATGGCGACGGCCCGTCGGGTCACCGCCGAACGAATAGCGGATCTTCGTGAGCAGCTTGGTGCGCGCGCCGCTGCTCAGATCGATTTTGTAGATGTCGAGGTCACGTCGGCCAAACATCTGCCCGAACGGATACGGCGTGCGGTCGGTCTCCGTCGCAAAGCGATCGCCGTCGAGCACCGTGGCCTGTTCGGCTACGTTCGTGCTCAACGCCTTCACACTCGAGGCACCGAGCGACCAGCTCGCGAGCAGGGTGCTGCGCAGGTCGCGCTGTTCGCTCGAGCGCTGCTCGGGAATCACGTGCACATCCTTGGGATGCCAGATCTCGACATCCGACACCTTCTCCTCGCTCTTCTTCGGCAGCGCCGCCACCGGCTCGCGCTGGCGCACTCCCACGTAGAGGGTGCGACCATCCTTCGACCACGATGGCCGGCGGTAGTCCGTCACGCGGAATCCCGCGGGCACCGCCTGCGCGGCACTCGCGTCGAGCATTCGCGGCGCCTGCGCGCCCGCGCCACCCACATCGCGCCACGCTAGAATCGTGTGAGTGGTGTCGGCAAACTCTTTTGCGCTCACTGAACGCAGCACGGCCAGATCGTTGCTGTTCGTGCGCCACGCAATGCCGCGATACACCGACGGCGAGGCGTCGAGCACCTGCACGGCACCGACACGGCCATCGTACAGCTGCAGAGCATTCCCGGCGCTGCCATCCACCGTGATCGCGAACGCCAGCTTCGCGCCGCCACCCGACCACGCCTGCTCGGTCACGTTGTTGAGCACCAGCCGCGTACCCGTGGCCAGTGACAGCACCATGACGTCGGAGCTCTTCTTCCCTTCGGCCGGATACTTGGTGACCGACAGGAACTGTCCGTCGGCGCTGAAGGCGAAGGCACTCGCGTCGGCAATGCTGATCGAATCACCGGTGGCGAGATGGCGCGCACCGAACGCCGTGCGCACCGGCTTCTTGTCCTTCACGAGACGATCGCGTTCCTTGGGCGCCACACCGACCAGATACGCGACCCACTGCGAGGTCGGCGCGAATTGTGGCTGCACACCGAAGGGAATCACGATGGTCGTGTCGCGCGTGCCACCGCGCAGGCGCAGTTCGTTCTCTTCGTTCACCCGGTTCACGCCGTACGCCAACCACCCACCGTTCGGCGCGAGGCGCGCCGCGGTCAGCGACTCCCACTTCCCATAGTCCTGCGGGGTGAGCGTCGGCTTCCCCTGCGCCAAGGCCGGAATGGCGGCGCCGGTGGAGAGCAAGAGAGCAGCGAGCCGCAGGGCAGCGAGCCGCAGGGCGGCAATCCGAGACGTCATGGCGGGAGTCCTGGGGAGCGAGGCGATCGGGGGTGACCGCCCGATGCTACGACCACACGCCGACCCACACAATGGTTCTGGTCGCCACCACGGCCGGGCGACCTGACACCGTCGTCAGCCATCACCCGACGCGCATCGCCGTCGTCGCACGCCACCTTGCCCATCCCCACGACACAGGAGAGGCCGATGCGACTCGCTGAAACGAACTACGACAACGCCGAGACCGGTTGTTGTGCCCGGCTCGATCCCGCCCAGTGGGAGGGGCGCATGTTCGAGTGGAAGGACAAACTCGTCCTGAAGGACCACGTCCGCGCCCTGTTCCACGTGCCGATCAACATGGCCACCGTCCTCACGAAAACCTTCGAGGGACCGTACCGCGACATGGGCAAGCAGCACCCCTTCTTCTACGCGACGTGCCCATCGTGTGCAAAGCACTTCGAAAAGAACCACGTGGTGATCTTCGCCGAACTGGCGCCGCATTAGGACTCGCGGTCCGAACCCATTTTCCAACGGTCTAAACACGTCCCGTTCGCTTGACACCGGATCGCTCGGCTCCGAATACTACCCGAGTCCGAAGTGCCGTCGCGTTTGCCTCTGAGTGTGCCGCCCTCCTGCACGCTCCCGCCGGCCGCCTTTGGACATGACATGTGGCAACGGAGTAGCGGTATGGCGGGAGATCGGACGACGGCGCACAACGTGGGCACCACACACGGGCGCGATCAGTCAGCGGCCACGCCGTTGATGACGCTCACGTACCGCAGTCGCGCGACCACGCCGCTCTCCGAATCGCAGCTGAGCGATCTGCAGCACTCGGCCGCCGCGCGCAACCGTGCCGAAAACATCACCGGCATGATGGTCTACAACGACGACCGCTTCTTTCAGTGGCTCGAAGGACCGCCGGCCAGCATCGCCCGCATCTGGTCGTCGATCAGCCAAGACCCGCGTCACGCCGACATCGAAGCGCTCTCGGTGCACAGCGCCCCGACGCGCCTGTTCGCAAACTGGAGCCTCAAGCTCACGACCGGACTGGGCGACCCCCTGATCGGCGACCTCACCGCCGCCGCCGTGTCGTCCACCAATGCCGCAGCCGAACGACTGGCGGCGCTCGTGATTGCCACCGAGCCGTCGGAGGCGCGACTGCTGCTGCTCGCCGCGCACGCCGAGTTCCGCTCGATCGCAGCGCTCACCGAACTGCTCATCGAACCCGCCGCGCGCTGTCTCGGCGATCTGTGGGCCGACGACGATTGCGGCGAGTACGACGTGACGCTCGGACTGTGTCGACTGCAGACGTTCCTGCGCGAAGTCGCCGCCGACAGCGTGCAGCAGCACAGCGAACATCCGCTGGTGGTGCTCGTGGCGCCGTTGCCCGGCGAGATCCATATGCTCGGCGCCACGCTCGACGCCGAAGCGCTCTGGCATGCGGGACATGACACGCGTGTCCGCTTCCCGTCCACCGAACAAGCGCTCGAGCGCATTGTGGCCACGAACTGGTTCGACGCGGTCGATCTGTCGCTCAGCCCCGCGTTCACCCGTGAGCATCGCATCGATCGCATGAGTCATATCATCGACGCCGTGCGCCGCGCCTCGAAGAATCCGGCCCTGGTGGTCATCGCCGGTGGACGCGCCTTTTACGATCGCACCGCATCGAGCGCCGACGTGCACTCCGACGGCAGCTCGACGTCGGCCGCGCATCTTTCCCGCGACATCGCACGCGCATGCGGCGGGCCGCACTGACCGTCCGGCGGCTGGCGCAAAGTGCTCCTCTGGCGATGAGGTCGGGCCCTACGGCCGTCGCTCCTGCCGCAGCATGGTATTCGCATCGATCATCGTTTCGACCTGCAGCAATCGTCGCGACGCCTTGCCGATCCACACCACCGATTCACGCTTCGGCGCCAGCGTGAAGATCACCACGTGCGCCTCCTCGCCAAGCACGGTGGCGCTGCCGGTGACCTCGATGCGATACTCGCGTAGTCCACTGTCGGTGTCGTACACGCGGAAGCGGGCGGCGTAGCCTTTCTCCAGCGGCAGCGAACGCACGATCAGATCCCAATTGCCCGAGTCGAAGGGCGCGATCGCGAGTGTGGTATCGATCGGCAGCGACGGGACATCGACCGGGCCGATCGATCCCTTCACGCGCGTGCCGCTGAACTCCAGCGAGATCAGCCGCGACGGCGACACGTTGCGATGACGACGCGGCGCCAACGTGCGCGCATCGGTCACGGTGGAATCGATCAACGGCGTGCGGCCGGGAGACACCGTGAGCACGCGATGGATCACCGGTACATCGCCACGCAGCTCGAGCCTCACCACATCGACCGCTGTGCCCAGCGTCTGCTGCTGGGCCCCGCGATACGCGATCAGCGAGTACTGCACCGAGTCGGCCACGATGCGGCTGCCGCGCAGCGACGAGTCACCGGGCGCGATCAAGACCGCCTGAACAGTCGGTGGCGAAGCGGCGGGTGCCTCCTGCGCGCCAAGCGGCGCGGTCACAGGAACGGCCAGCTGCGCGATCGACAGGCCGCAGGCGAGGAACGGAACGGTTGAGACGACGCGGGTGAGCGCGCGACCCGTGGGGCGAGGCATACCGAAAGCTAGCATCGCCCATGGGCTGCAACCAATTCGTCTCACGTAGCGTCGTATGCGTCATGAGATTCCTCCCCCTCAATGTCGCAGCGATGCTGCTGCTCGCGATCGGCACGGTGCGTGCTCAAGGTGCCGACATCGTACGCGGACGCGTACTCGACGATTCCAGCCGCGCCCTCGTCGGTGCCTCCGTGGTGATCACACGCGGCCCCGACCGCCTGGTGCAGAGTACCGTCACCGACTCCGCCGGCCGATATAGCAGTCGCTTCGAGCAAGGCACCGGCGATTATCTCGTGAACGTGTCGTCGCTCGGATTCCGCACCGCCCGTCGTCGCGTTCAGCGACTCGCCAGTGAACGCGAGCTGGTCGCTGATTTCACCATGGGACGCGACTTGGCGATGTTGGCCGCCGTGAAGGTGGTCGCCGCCAAACCCGTGCGTGCGAGCGCGACGATCGCGTCGCCGTATCAGGCCGAAACTGGCGCCAGCGAGCAATGGGTTGACGGCGTGGAGGGCCGCGTGAGCGTCAATGCCGCCGGGGATCTGGGGGCCATGGCCGGCACGATTCCCGGTGTCACCCTCACCGCCGGCGGTCCCACCATGCTCGGCGCCGGCGTAGGCTCGAACCTGACCACCCTGAATGGCATGGCGATGCCTGGCGGATCACTGCCACGGGCCGCGCACACGGAGATGCGCGTCACAGGCGCCACCTTCGATCCCACGCGCGGCGGATTCGCCGGCGCGAACATCGATGTGCGACTCGGCGCCGGCTCGCGCGACTTCCAGAACCGCAATGCGTATCTCACGCTCAATGCGCCACAGCTGCAGCTCACCGACAACGTGGGTCGGTCGCTCGGTCTCGTGAACGGGGGCTTCCGCGGCAGCTTTGGCGCTGACGGTGAAGCCATCACGCGCGTGCTCACGTACAACATCGCGCTCGACGTCGGCCGCACCGTGAGTGATCCCGCCACGCTGCTGGGCGGCGATGCCGAGGCGCTGCGGCGCGCCGGACTTTCACCCGACTCGGCACGGCGCGTGCTGGAGGTGGCGAATGCCGTGGGCCTGCCACTTTCGGGTGGCGGTATTCCCACCGCGCGGCAGCAGGACAACATCACCTGGCTCGGGCGCATCGATGACATCCGCGATTCGCTCCGCACACTCACGCTCACCACGTACGCCTCGAGCAGCAAGGAAGGCGCGCTCGCCTTTGGCCCGCTGGTGGCACCAGCCGCCGGTGGCAAGCAGCAGCAGCGCACCATGGGCGCGCAGTTCCTGCAGAGTCAGTTCATGGGTGCCGGCTATCGCACGCTCATGCAGAACCGGCTGGCCATCAGCTCGGTGCGCGACCAGACGTCGCCGTATGTGAATCTTCCCGGCGCCACGGTGCTTGCCCGTTCCAGCTCGGATGCCGCCAGCAGCGACGTCGTTGCGCTGTCGCTGGGCGGCAATCCATTTCTCGCGGTCGACGACAGCAAGTGGACGCTGGAAGGCTCGAACGAAATGGTGTGGAACGCGCAGGGCACGAAGCACCGCTTTAAGACGCAGGCATGGGGGCGCGTGGATGGGCTGCGGCAGGAAGGACTGCCGAACGCGCTCGGCCAGTACACCTTCAACTCGCTGGCCGACTTCGCGAGCAATCGCGCATCGTCGTACTCGCGCACGCTGACGCAGCCCGCGCGCAGCGCCACCACCTACAACGGCGCGGTGGCCGTCGCCCATCAGTGGAACCCCACGCGGTACTTCAGCATGCTGTACGGCGCGCGCGTGGAGATGAACGCCTTCGGTGATGCACCACCCACCAACAGCGCGCTCGAACAGGCGCTCGGCGTGACCAGCGGTGTGGCGCCGAGCCGCGTGCACCTGTCGCCGCGTGTGGGCTTCTCATATACCTACTCGCGTGCCAAGGACAACGGGAACGGCACGAACTTTACATCGGTCGGCAAGTTCTATCGACAAAGCCTCGGCTTCATTCGCGGTGGCATCGGCGAGTTCCGCGATCTGTATAAGCCCTCCATGCTGGCTGATGCCGTGGCCGGCGCCGGCATCGCCGGCAGCACGTTGTCGTTGTCGTGCGTGGGTGCGTCGATTCCCGTGCCCGACTGGGAGGCGCTGGCGAACGGGTCGGCCACGCTGCCGAGCGCCTGCGCCGACGGCTCGGGCGCGCTGTCGGAGCGCGCACCGAGTGTGACGCTGGTGGACCGTGCGTTCGATGTGCCACGCAGTTGGCGTGCCTCGTTGAACTGGGCCACCAACATCCGGAAGGTGATGGTCAAGGTCGACGCGCTCGGCTCATATGATCTCTCGCAGCCCAGCACACTCGACGCCAACTTCGCCGGCGTCGCACGGTTCGCACTGGCGGGGGAAGGCAATCGCCCGATGTTCGTGAGCACGGCCGCGATCGATCCGAACACCGGTTCCGTCTCGGCCGGTGAGTCACGCATCAGCAACACCTTCGGACGCGTTGCTTTGCGTACCAGCGATCTGCGCGGCTACGGCGGACAGATCACCGGCACGATCGCTCCCGATGTATTCCGCTTCCGTCCGCGCATGGAGTTCTACACCTCGGCGTCGTACACGCTGCAGCAGGTGCGCCAGCAGTATCGCGGCTTCGACGGCGCGGGCTTCGGTGATCCGCGCGAAACCGAATGGGCCACCGGCGCCAACGATGCGCGGCATGCCGTGGTGGTACAGGGTGGCATCGGCCTCCCCAAAATCGGGACGATCACGTTGTTCGGTCGGCTGCAGTCGGGACTGCCGTTCACGCCCATCGTGCGGGGCGACATCAACGGCGACGGACGCGCCAACGACCGCGCCGTCGTGCCGAATCCTTCCTCCGAGGGTGACGCGAACACGGCGGCACAGATGCGCGCGCTGTTGTCGGCGGCACCCGCCAACGTGCGTGCATGCCTCGAAGCGCAGCAGGGCACCGTGGCCGGTCGCATGAGCTGCCGCGGCTCGTGGACCCAGCAGCTCAACATGCAGATTCAGCCGCGCATCAACTGGCGTCCCGCTGGACGTCGCATGTCCGCCAACATCGTGCTGGAGAACCCGCTGGCCGGGCTCGATCAGGCGCTGCACGGCGCGAATGGACTACGGGGCTGGGGTACGCGCGCGATGCCCGATCCGGTGTTGCTGCTGCCCAAGAGCTTCAACGCCACCACACAGCAGTTTCGCTACGACGTGAATCCACGCTTCGGTGACACCCGCGCTTTCCGCACGCTGTCGCGCCAGCCGTTCCGCGTCACGCTCGACTTCTCCGTCGACCTCTCCGTGCCCTACGACATGCAGCAGCTGCGTCGGGCGCTCGAGCCGGTGCGGGTGGCCAAGAACAGCTGGCAACGTCGCGGTACCGATTCGATCGCCGCACTCTATCTGGGCAACACGTCGAACGTGCATCGCCTGATCCTGGGTGAGAGTGATTCGCTGTTCCTCACCAAGCCGCAGATCGATGCGCTGCTGAAGGCCGACTCACTGTACTCCGCCAAGGTGCGCGTGATCTACAAGGCGCTTGGCGACTTCCTGGCCGTGCAACCCGACGGGGCCGCGGGCAAGGCGGCACTCGACAGCGTACAGGCCACGACCAAGTTGTACTGGCCGATCTTCTGGTCACAGGTAGACATCATGGACACCATCATCACGCCGCAGCAGAAGGCGCTGATTCCCTTCCTGCAGCGCATGGCGGAAGTCACGGCAGAAGATCGCAAGAACTCACAGTGGCAGTTCGGCAATCCGGTGCCGCTGGTGCACAACCGCCCGCGCGTGGCGGGTGAGGTGAACGGACCGACCCAGACGCAGATCAACCGCGGCGGTGCCTGACACTCTTGCGAAATCCCCCGGCCATCGGCAATTCCGAGTCATGGGGGATTCGCAAATGGTGAGTCGCATCGGACGAATGGTGCTCTGTGTCAGTCTGCTCATCGGACGTCCGGCGCCGGCACAGCGCGCGCCCACGGTCGGCATGCCGACGATGTCCGTCTTCATCGTGGCCCACCCCGACGATTGGCAGCTGTTCATGGGCGACGTCGCCGTGCGCCATCTCGCGCGCGACGACCGCGCGCTGTTCATCGTGGTCAGCGCCGGGGACGCCGGGCGGCCCGCCAATTACTGGCAGGCGCGCGAAAGCGGTGCCGTGGCCTCCATGCGCGCCGCCCTCGCCCTCACCGACAAACCCGCCAGCCGCGCCGTCACGCGATTCCTGCGCCTCCCCGACGGAAAACCCGACGGCGTGGGATTCGCCGCCACCGGATTTCAGTCGCTGCAGAAACTCGAACGACATCTGCTGCCGCAGATGGTCACCATCGACGGCGCCACGCGCTACACCGATGTCACCGACATCATGCGCGAACTCCGCGCCATCATTCGCCGCGAAACCGACCTCGGCCTGTACATCCACGTTCACACCCACGATCCCGACCTGCCGCACAACCCCGGTGATCACGCCGACCATCGGAGTGTGGGCCGCATCGCCTTGGCCCTCGGGCAGGCCATGCACGTGCCCGTCACGCTCTACAGCGGCTACGTGAACATCCGCCGCCCCGACAACCTCAGCGCCACCGACGCTTCGCGCAAAGCGTATCTGTTCGTAAGCTACGATCGCGCGAGAATGGCCGTGAACACCACGTTCAGCGCCTATTGCGAGAACCCGTGGGCTCACGTGCTCTACCTGTCACGCACCTACGCCCGCCCCGCCCTGTTGGCCGAGAGCTGGCTCTTCCGCCCCATGTCTGAGATCTGACGTGGTCAGGTCAACGCGTTCGCGGTCCGGTCCAAATGACGATGCTACCGCACGTACTCGCACCAATCGCAAACTGTGGAGGCCTCGTGACGGCGCTGACATACACCTCGATGGCACGGATTTCCATCGGGATCACGTAGTCATTGAGCGTATCCTGCCCATCCGGATTGGGGATTCGGACGCCATCGATAAAGACGGTTGGCAGGCACGCACCGCGGAAGTCTCCGCGAAGCAGCACGCGATCGCCACTCGCGCCGGGGACCACGCGCACACCGGCCATGTTGACGAAGAGATCCGTGGTCTGCGACTCCACGCGTTTGCTGAGCTCCTCGGGTCCCAGGAACTTTCCGAACCCACGTTGCCGACGCTCTTCGAATCCGGCCATCGTTGGACCGAGGAGGCGCCGACGTTGTGCACGAACTTGCACGGTATCAAGCGTCAGCAACCGTTCGAGACGCGTATTCGCGGACAACGTCGCATCAGCGCGAAGTGCGATGATCTCGCGTGACGGTTGGTATCCAATCGCGGTGGTTTCCAGCAGGTAGCTACCCGTCGGCAAACCACTCAACGCGAATCGTCCGTCGCTCGCGCTGCGCGTCTCGAGTCCGCTACCCCACACGGTGACGCGCGCGTTGACCAGAGGCTGGTTGCCCGCACCGCCGGTGGAGGCACGCGTGACCCCCTCGATGCGGGCCGACCCCCGAACAACCTCAATCTTCGTCGCGTCGAGCGTGTCGAGCGCAGCATCACCCGATATCGTGGAAGCCGGAATAGTCATGGTCGTGCGGCGCGCCTGCCCGATCAAGAGATCGAGTTGCCCAATACCGTGCGCCGGCAGGGCGAAATCGAGGACGCCCGTGGAGTCCGCACCCACCCAGGCACGCACCCGCAACGTGCCGCCCGAGGGCACACCACACGCCACAAAGTGACCGTTCGGTGCGGACTCCACCTCGACGGCGTCGAGCGACCGCTCGATTCGCGCGTTCCTCATGGTGAATTCGACCCATTGGATACGCACCGTTCCCGGCGCGTTGTCTGCCGCGCCGGGCGTACGACGCAGGACGCCATGGACATAGCCGGACGAATCGTCCGCCACCGCGTCTCCACACACGCGTGAGACCAGCGCACGTCCCGAGGGAACCGCTAACGACGCTCGGCTTGTGCTGTTCGCCTTGATCTCCACCAGCACGCCGAGCTGATCGACGGCGACCGAGTCGAGCCACGGGTGTTGCACGCCGATCATCCAGCCGCCCGGCTCGAGACTGTCAACACTGAACCGCCCGAGGCGATCGGTTGCCGTCGCGCGGGTCCTCCCGCGGTCGCGCTCATTGACGAGTTGAACGGTCGCCAGCGCGAGTGGCCGCGCCCGCACACTGTCGTACACAACGCCGCGGAGACTACCCGTCGCCGGCGACTGCCCGCCAGCTCCGTCCATCGGCGACGCACACAGCATCGCCAGCCACAACCATCGAATCGCATTCACCCCATAACGTTGCAGCTCAAACGAAAGCGGCGCCACCTCACCCGAGGCAACGCCGCTTCCATCAGTCGATACCGCGGCCTAGTAGCGGTAGTGATCCGACTTGAACGGGCCCATCGGATTCACACCAAGATACTCGGCCTGCTCCGTGTTCAGCTTGGTCAGCTTCACGCCAAGCTTGGCGAGATGCAACCGCGCCACCTTCTCGTCGAGATGCTTCGGCAGCACGAACACCGTCTTGCCGTACTTCTCGGCGTTGGCGTGCAGTTCGAGCTGCGCCAACACCTGGTTCGTGAAGCTCGCCGACATCACGAAGCTCGGGTGACCCGTCGCGCAGCCGAGGTTCATCAAACGGCCTTCGGCAAGGATCAGGATCGAGCGGCCGTTCGGCAGCACGAACTCGTCGTACTGCGGCTTGATGTTGATGCGCTTCATGCCTTCGACTTTCTTGAGACCGGCCATGTCGATCTCGTTGTCGAAGTGGCCGATGTTCGCCACGATCGCCTTGTCCTTCATGCGACCCATGTGCTCGACCGTGATCACGTTCTTGTTGCCCGTGGCCGAGATGAAGATGTCGGCTTCATCCACGACATCTTCGAGCGTCGTCACCTGGTAGCCTTCGAGCGCCGCCTGCAATGCGCAGATGGGATCGATCTCGGTGATGATCACGCGCGCGCCCTGACCCTTGAGCGCCTGCGCACAGCCCTTGCCCACGTCGCCGTAGCCCATGACGACGGCGATCTTGCCGGCGAGCATGACGTCGGTGGCGCGATTGAGTCCGTCCACGATGCTATGGCGGCAGCCGTACAGGTTGTCGAACTTCGACTTGGTCACGGCGTCGTTCACGTTGATGGCCGGGAAGGCCAGCGTGCCCGCGCGCTCCATCTCGTACAGACGATGCACGCCCGTCGTGGTCTCTTCGCTCACGCCACGGATGCCGGCCAGCACCTTCGTCCAACGGCCCGGGTTCTTCGCCTGCTCAGCACGCAGCAGGTCGAGAATCACGCCCCACTCTTCCGGCTCGTTGTCGCTGTCGAAGCCCGGGATCAGGCCGCTCTTCTCGTACTCGGTGCCCTTGTGCACGAGCAGGGTGGCGTCGCCACCATCATCGAGCAGCAGGTTCGGGCCCGTGCCGTCGCTCCACATCAGCGCCTGCTCGGTGCACCACCAGTACTCCTCGAGCGTCTCACCCTTCCACGCGAACACCGGCGTACCCTTGGGCTGCTCCACCGTGCCGTGCGGACCGACAGCCACCGCGGCTGCGGCGTGATCCTGCGTGCTGAAGATGTTGCACGACACCCAACGCACGTCGGCGCCGAGTTCCACCAGCGTTTCGATGAGCACGGCCGTCTGCACCGTCATGTGCAGCGAGCCCATGATCTTCGCGCCCTTGAGCGGATGCTTGCCGGCATACTCCGCGCGCAGCGCCATGAGGCCCGGCATCTCGAATTCGGCGAGACGGATTTCCTTGCGGCCCCACTCGGCGAGCGCAAGATCACGCACGGCGAACGCGGGACGAGCGAGCGACGCCAATGGCGCAGCACCCTTTTCGGTGACGACGACGGTAGACATTTACGGATGAATCCTGAGGGAAGAGTCGGAACGCGAACCCACAGCGCAACGCGCCGTGGCGGAGAACAACGCGGGGCCGGTGGCATCGGGATCCACCGGTAACGGGACATAACGGACTGCAGTAAAACCGGCGTCATGCAGCCACGCCGTGAGTTCGGGCTGATCGAAGCCAAGCCAGACATGACCCATCTGCTCGCGATAGCGTTCCTGCGCATGCGGGCGCATGTCTGCGATCAGCAGGCGCCCAGTGGGGCGCAACACGCGCCGCACATCGCGCAACGCGCGCAGCGGATCGGCCACATGATGCAACACGAGCATGAGCACGGCCGCATCGAGCGACGCATCGCCCAGCGGCAGTGCTTCGAGTGTGCCTTCGGACAACGTCACGTTGCTGCAAGAGGCCAGCCGTGAGGACGCCGCCGACAGCATGGCCGGCGACGCGTCGATCGCATGCACATGCGAGACATGTGGGGCGAGCGCCGCCGCCAGGGCGCCGGTGCCGCAGCCCAGATCACCGATGATCAGCGATTCGTCGAGCAGCGCCAGCGCGGCGCTCAGGTCGGCGCGCGCACCGAACATGTCGTTGCGCAACGCATCCCACTCGGCGCTGGCGGTCGCGAAGAACGCCTGCGTACCGGCGCGACGAGCCGAGATCACGGCGTCGATGCGCGCCGCGTCCTGCAACGACGCGGGCGTGCTGCCCAGGGCCGATCGCACGATCTCCCACAGCGCCCGCATGTCGGCGTCGAGCGACGGATTGCGACGATACCAGCGGCTCGCGCCTTCGGCCCGTGACGCGATCCAGTCCTGGTCGGCCAGAATCTTCAGGTGCCGGCTAACGGTGCTCTGCGGAAGCTGCAGGGCGGTGGCCAGTTCACCGACGGTGAGTTCCTGCCGCTCCAATGCGGAAAGCAGCCGACACCGGGTGGCGTCGGCGAGCTCGACCATATGGTCGTGAATCGCAAGGCGGGGGGAGGTCATGCTTATAACATATCCGTGTATCCGGATGAAAGGATAGTCCCCTCCACGTACTTCGTCGGGGCCTATCGCACCCAGTCGGGGATTCTCCCCTCCCGTCGAACGGGATCCGTGCTACCATTGCCTCTAATGCTTGATCTCCCTCTCGCTCTGGACCTGTTGGTTTCGGCTCTGGTCGGACTGGCGGTAGGCGTCGAGCGGGAATGGTCGGGACACACGACCGGTCCCGACGGACGCTTCGCCGGGATTCGCACGTTCACCCTGCTCGGGTTGATCGGTGGCTTGGGCGGCTGGTTTTTCCGGGTCGGACAACCGGCGCTAGCCGCCGTCATCATCGGTGGAGGTGTGCTCTTCCCGATCTCGGCCTATGCCGCAACACTCCGTCGCCCGGGCACGACCACCGACGGCACCACGGAAGTCGCGGCGATGCTCGTCGTGGCGATGGGCGCGGCGGCGGGCCTCGGCCATCGCACGCTCGCCAGCGCGGCCGCCGTGGTGTGCGTCCTGCTACTGGCCGAGAAGTCGACGTTCCAGAACGTGCTGCAGAGAGTCGCCGCCCACGAATTGCGGGCGGCGCTCCAGTTTGCAGTCCTCGCCCTCGTCATTCTACCGCTGCTTCCCGCCGGTGCGTACGGACCGTTCGGCGCCTTCCAGCCGCGCCAGCTGTGGACCGTCGTGCTGCTCTTTTCGGGGCTCAACTTCGCCGGCTATATCGCGCGGCGCGTGATCGGTGAGACCCGAGGATTGGGCGTGACGGGACTGCTCGGTGGGTTGGTGTCGTCGACGGCGGTGTCGCTCACCTTCAGCCGGCGCAGCCGGGGCGAGCCGACGCTGGCGGCCCCGCTGGCCCTCGGTGTCGTGGCCGCCTGCACCGTCCTGGTGCCGCGGTTGCTGGTGATTTCCACAATGCTGCGACCAGCCGTCGCCGCCGCCGCCGCCCCTGTTCTGATCCTTCCGTTCCTCACCGGCGTCACACTGGTCGCGCTGGTCATGTGGCGCGAGCGTGCAACACGTCTCCCGCCGGGCAGCGGTGCGATGCGCGGCACCAGTGGGGCAGCAACTGAGCGTCATGCCGCCAACCACGACGCCCCCGTTCGCGTCGCGCCGGCCCACGGGCCAAACCCGCTCGCCCTCGCCTCGTCGCTGCAAATGGCCGTGGCGTTCCAGTTGGTGCTGTTCGCCATCGCGTGGGTGCAGCAGGCCGTCGGCACGACCGGTGTGCTCTTGTCCGCCACATTACTCGGTCTCACCGACGTCGACGCCCTTACCGTGTCCATGACCCGGTATGGCGCCGACCCGGCCAACGT
This sequence comes from Gemmatimonadota bacterium, assembly GCA_947457715.1. The sequence goes on along the minus strand of CANGXK010000011.1, from coordinate 3,855 downwards.
CCGCGTCGCCGCGACAGCGATCGGGATCGGCGTCCTGTCGAACACGATGCTCAAGCTCGCGCTCGTGGTCGGAATCGGTGGCCCCCACTTTCGCGCGCGCGCAGCGACCGGGCTGCTCGCGGTCGCCGCCGCCACGGGCGTCGGCATCTGGGTCCGTTGGCCATGACCACGCCGTCGTCACCCACACCCACGCCGACACCGACGCCGCTCACACCCAACGCCCTCCATCGGCGCGTGAGCGCAGTGGGCCGCCTAACCCGATCGCTCTTCGATCAAGTCGGCGCGGGCTCACGATTCGTGGTGGCCACGCTCCGGGCCATGCGCGACACGCAGGACTGGCTCCCGGAATTCAGCATGCACGCCCGAGTGCTGGGCGTGGAGTCACTGCCGATCGGCATGTTCATCGCGCTCTTCACCGGCATCGTGCTCGCCCTGCTCGCGAGCTACTCGGTGGGCGATCTCGTGCCACCGTACTTCGTGGGGACGTTGGTCCAAAAGACCATCACCCTCGAACTCGCACCGGTGCTTACCGGCCTCGCGCTCGCCGGGCGCGTGGGGGCAAACATTGCGGCCGAACTGGGGACGATGCGCGTGACCGAGCAGATCGATGCGCTCGAGACGCTCACGTTCGATCCCATGAGTCATCTCGTCGTGCCGCGCGTGCTCGCATCCACGTTGATGTTTCCCGTGGTCGTCGGCGTCGCCATGCTTGTCGGACTCCTGTCGGGGTGGGGGGCCTCACTTGCCCTGCTCGACATCACCACACCGCAGTTCCTGAAGGGTGTGCGCATCTTCTTCACGGATTTCGACGTGCGCTATGGGCTCGTGAAATCGGCGAGCTTCGGGGCTGCCGTCGCGCTCATCGGGTGCCGGGCCGGACTGAACACGCAGGGCGGTGCGCAAGGCGTCGGACGCAGCGCCACCCGGGCCGTGGTGATTTCCGCCGTCATGATTCTCGTTCTCGATGCCTTCTGGGCGCTGGTCTGGCTCACCGGCCGTACTATTCAGTAACGCCAATCATCTCGCCCCCCCTATGACCACTTCCCGACGTGTCAGCGATTTCGTGGTTGGCGCCACCGTTCTGGTGGTGACGATCGCGCTGATCGGCACCGTGCTGTGGCTCAAGCAAGCCGACCTCGGCGGAAAAACCCGGCATCTGGTCGTGCGCACGCGCGACGTCGGTGGCGTCGCACTCGGCAATCCGGTGGTGATCCGCGGGGTACGTGCGGGTCAGATCGAGTCGATCGCCCTCGGCGAGCGCGGCTGGGTCGTCCTCAAACTCGGCATCGGGCGCGGCATCACCCTCCCGTCGGATCCGGTCGTGCTCCTCACGGCCGCCAGCTTGTTCGGCGAATGGCAGGCCACCATCACCGAAGCCACTGGATTGCCCGCCGATCGTGAATTGCGCGCGGCAATCGCGGAAGCACGCACGGAGAGCGACACGCTGGCCGGCGCCGTACTCCCCGACATTGCGCAGCTCACCACCGTTGCGGGACGCATCGCCGGCGATGTCGCACAAGTGGCCGATCGTGTGCAGGTCGCCTTCGACGATCAGGCGGCGCGCGAACTCCGCGAATCCATCCGCAACTTCTCGCGGCTCTCAGCGCAGCTGGCCACCACCGTGCAGCTGCAGTCGAAGAACCTCGATCGGATCAGCGACGACGTGCAGCGCGGTCTCACCAGCATCAACGCAGCCACCGCCAATCTGAATGCGTTTTCTGCGCGCGTCGACTCGGCCACCAGCCGTGGAGAACTGCAAGACCTCGTCGCGAACTCGCAGGCGGCGGCCAGGGAGCTGTTGGCCGCGACGACGCGGCTGCGGGAAGTGGCCGAAGGACTTGATCGTACCGAAGGACGACTGGCCAGCGCGGTGTCGCGCGCGGACTCGGTCTTCGCCAAGGTGAACGGGAGTCGTGGCACGATCGGCATGCTGGTGAACGACCCGGCGCTCTATCAGCAGAGCGATTCGCTGGTGCGTGAGCTTCGCCTGTTGGTGGCGGACCTAAAGAAGAATCCGAAGCGCTATTTCAACGTGCGGGTGTTTTAGCGCAACGTTCACGCCGACGGGACCGCCAGCACGCCACAGCGGGCCGTGCGCAGCACCCGGGTCGCGACCGATCCCACCACCAGCCGTTCCAGAATGCTGTGCCGCTGCGTGCCGACCGCGATCAGATCGCAGTGCGCCTGCTGCGCATACGAGAGCAGCGACGACGCCGGGTCGCCGCGCACGGTGACCGTTTCCACAAGCACACCTGCCGGCGCGCCGAGCTGCGCACGCACCTGGTCGAAGAGTGGAGGGAGCGTCCGGCCGTAATCCGCGTCCCACAGTTGCCAGTCGGCCGACGGATGCTCGAAACGCGGCCGCACATGCAAGAGCGTGAGGCGACCGTTCGGCGAGATCAGGCGGGCCGCCAGATGGGCGGCCTTCACGCTCGCCGCGCTGAAGTCGAGTCCCACGACAGCATGTTGCAGAGTCACCGGAAACGTCGGGCAGACCGCCAGCACCGGCACCCGCGACTCCCGGAGCGTGGCCAGTGTCGTCTCCGTTCCAAAAAGGCGATCGAGTGGATTGTGGCGCCCGATCCCCATCACGATCACCAACGCCCGGCGACGCAACGCTTCGGTGGCCAGCAACCATGGCGGTGAGCCCATCTGCACGTCGACATGCCACGCGGGATCACCGGCCGCCGAAATGGAGATCGCACGACGTACGTCGTCCAGCATCGAGGCCCGCCGAGACTCATCCAGCTCGGCCGGTACCGGCAACACGTCCATGCCCGCGGCGACGCTAGGCGTCGGCTCACAGATACCAAGCACCTCGATTCGGCCGCCGAACGCTCCCGCTGCGAGGCGGCCGCTGTTGAACAGCGCCTCACTCGACGCCGGAGCGCCATCGCAAGCGACGAGCACGGGTCCATCGGCCCCAGCCGACAGGGACTCCGACGGCATGACGGGATCGTGGGCAAGTTCGGACATGAGCGGGACCCCCCTGGAGCGGCATGCGCTGTTGGCTTCTGTGAGTGGCCTCTCGTCAAGGCCGCATGCAGCGCATCACGCGACACAGTACTGAGGGTCGCACTTCGGATAACCACCCTCTATCGGGGAGTCCGGTGGACCTCGTCAGGGAATCCCGCACACTGAATCCCAGCTACAAAGCCCAGCTACAAAGCCCAGCGTAGGGAACGCGCCGTGGTGTCGAGCAGCCGATGTGTCCACGTCCGCTGCCCCCATTCGTCTTTCGTAATTTCCCGGCTATTCGCAAGATCCTCCTGAAAACTGCTCTCGAGAGCCGCAGCGCAGCCGTCGTCAAAGACCAACACATTGCACTCGGCGTTCAACCAGAATGAGCGGAAATCCAGATTCGATGAACCGATCAAGCTGACGTACCCATCGATGACGACCGTCTTCGCGTGCAGCGTCGCGCGCTGGTATTCGAACAATCGCACCCCGCCGTTCAACAGGCGCCGATACGCGCCATGCGCTGCGTGCCGGACAAGCGGAACGTCGGTGCGCTCGCTGGGCAGGAGCAATCGCACGTCCACGCCATGTTGTGCCGCCGCCAGCAGAAGCGTCAGCGCGCGCGTGGGCGGCGCGAAGTACGGCGTGGTGATCCAGAGACGCTTCCGCGCACCGCCGATCAGCGCGGCGAGTACACCGAGCATCTCGCGCTGTCCACGACCGGGACGCGGATCGAGCACGAGCACCGCGCGGCCATCAGGCGCGGCTTCGTCGATCACGCTACGCACGCGACGACCGCGCCGCCGGTCGCGCCGAGGTCCGAGTTGCTGCTGCAGTTTCTGCTGCACTTTCTGCTGCAGGGCGCGACGCAATCGCAGTGGTCCGACCGCGCCCGAT
>CANGXK010000010.1 GCA_947457715.1 Gemmatimonadota bacterium | reverse complement strand
GGCGCTCCCGAGCCAGACTGGGATACGCTGCCGACATGGTCGCAGATGAAGTACGGGCGGTTCATTCGCGCGGCGGGCGGCTGGGCGCTGTTCCAGGGGGTACTGCGCGCCGCACATGCCGTAGCCGCGAAGCACGGCGTCTCGATTGCGGCCGTCGCCAGCAAGTGGGTGCTCGACCAGCCCGGCGTGGCCGGTGTGATCATTGGCGCGCGCCTCGGTCAATCGGCCCATGTCGCGGACACGGTACGCCTCTTCTCATTCACGCTCGATGAGGCAGACCGCCGCACGATTGCCGACGCACAGTCGGCACTCACGGCGATTCCCGGTGACTGTGGCGACGAGTACCGCCGGGCGCCGTATCTCACCGCGAGTGGCGATCTCAGCCATCACGTGTCGCAGTTCCCGGCCCCGTTCACTACGCGCCCCGGCGTGAATGGTAGCACGCTGGCGCTGAGCGGCACCGTGTGGGAACCAATGGCGGGATACAGTCGCGCGCTGCGGAAGGGCAACACCATCAGCGTGTCTGGCACGACCGCGACGCACGGCGATCGTCTCATCGGCGGGACCGATGCAGCGGCCCAGACACACTTCGCGATCGACAAGATCACTGGCGCGCTCCAGTCACTCGGCGGCACCCTCGAAGATGTGGTCCGCACGCGCGTCTTCGTGTCGGATGTCGCGCACTGGGAGCCGGTCGCACGCGCCCACGGCGAACGATTCGGCCACATTCTGCCGGCCAATACGCTGGTGGAGGCGCGGCTCGTCGGCGCCGAGTATCTGGTGGAAATCGAAGCAGACGCGATCGTGGCCGACGCGATCGTCTCCGACGCCATCGTCTCCGAATCCTGAACATCCTTCACTCCGAGATTGCTGCCATGATGCTCCGCTTTCGCTCTCACTCGCTGGCCACCGCACTCGCGCTGTCGGTCGCTGCTTCATCGGCCTCCGCGCAGGGCAAAGGCACCGATCCGCTCACCGCCGAGATCGAAACGCGCATGACCGCCGTCATGCCGAAGGTCGTGGCGTGGCGTCGCGACATTCACGAGCATCCCGAACTGTCGAATCAGGAGGTGCGCACCGCCGCGCTAGTCGAGAAACACTTGCGCGCGCTCGGCCTCGAGGTGCAGCCGAACGTCGGCAAGACCGGGGTGATCGGCATCCTGCGTGGCGGCAAGCCGGGGCCTGTGGTTGCGCTGCGCGCCGACATGGACGCGCTCCCCGTAACCGAACTGGTGGATCTGCCCTTCAAGAGTAAGGTCCGCACGATGTACAACGGCCAGGAAGTCGGTGTCATGCACGCCTGCGGACACGACAACCATGTCGCGATCATGATGGGTACTGCTGAAGTTCTCGCCGGCATGAAGGCGCGCATCCCCGGTACAGTGAAGTTCATCTTCCAGCCGGCCGAGGAAGGACTGGGTGGTGCTGAAGCGATGATCGCCGACGGTGCGCTGCAGAACCCGCGTCCTTCGGCAATCTTCGGATTGCACGTGTGGCCGTCGGCACTGGGATCGCTCAGCACGCGCGCCGGTGGCTTCATGGCTGCCGCCGATCAGATCGATATCGTGGTGAACGGACGCCAGACGCACGGCTCGGCGCCGTGGTCGGGCGTCGACCCGATCGTGATCGCCGCGCAGATCGTCATGGGTCTGCAGACCATCGCCAGCCGGCAGATCGATGTGACCTCGGCTCCGGCGGTGATTACGATCGGCATGATTCAGGGCGGGAACCGTGGCAACATCATTCCCGATAGCGTGGTCATGATCGGCACGATCCGCACCTTTGATCCCGAGATGCGGAAGGACATTCACGCCCGCGTGAAGCGCACTGTCGAAGACATTGCCCATTCCAGCGGGGCGACGGCACGCGTAACCGTCTCCATCGGTGGGCTTATCACACAGAACGATGCGTCGCTGCTCGAGAAGATGACGCCCACGCTGCAGCGCACGGCGGGCGACGGCGGATTCAAGACCATTAATCCGGTCACCGGCTCCGAAGACTTTCCCGCGTTCACGAAGGACATCCCGGGGCTCTTCTACTTCCTCGGCGTCGCCCCGAAGGGCATGGATCAGAAGTCGCAGGCGGCCAATCACTCGCCGTTGTTTTTCGCCGACGAAGCCGCCTTGCCCACCGGCGTGCGCGCGATGACGAATCTCGCCGTCGATTATCTCAAGAGCGGCGGGATCACCGCCGCCAAGCCGGTGATGAAGCAGTAGCGAAATCCGTAGCGAAATCCGTAACAACAGCCGTAGCCGCAACACTCGTCATCGCTACGCCTCGCAGAACGTCTCCGAGTGGATGAGCCAGCCCATCTCGCTGACTCGCCACTCGGCGACGTAACTGCCACCCTGTTCGTGCATGCCCGTTTTGACTCGCCACCGACCGACCCAACGTCCGCGCTCCGTGGCGCGCATCGGGTCAGCCAGCGTGACCTGCTCGGTCGTGCGGACATAGGTCACGAACGTTGTGTCGGCGAACTGCTCGGCGAAGGCAACACGAGACGCTTGGCGTCCCACGAGGATGGGACCACCGGCCACGCCGACGACAGCGTCGGGTGCCATGAACGACACCGTGTGGTCGGCGTCGTGCGCAGCGATTGCCTGATTGGATTGCTCGCGCAAAGCGCGAATCCGCACAGCTGGGTCTGTCATATGCATGAAGCGGGTATTGCGTCGAATGGAGATTACGCACTCTGGACAGTCGCTTCGAAGATAGCGACGTTCTCTGCGTGACCATTGCTCTCGACACCACCATTCGCATTGCCGGTGCGGGCCCGTCCGGGTTGACCGCGGCCATCGTCCTCGCCCACGCCGGTCATCGCGTGGATGTATTTGAACGCCGGAGCGAGTGCGGCGCCCGCTTCGGCGGCGACCTGCAGGGTCTCGAAAATTGGTCCTCCCCGCTCGATGTGCTCGACGAACTCCGCTCGCTCGGTATCCCCGCCGAGTTCGATGCGGCGCCGTTCTCGCAGGGCATTCAGACCGACGGCCGCAAGGATGACCACCTCCATTTCGATCATCCCGCGTTCTATCTGGTGAAGCGTGGTAACGTGCCCGGGTCGCTGGATCGTGCGTTAGCGCGCACGGCGGTGGCGGCGGATGTACGCGTGCACTTCGGGCACTCGTGTCCGGAGGGGACGGCCGACATCGTCGCCACCGGCCCACGCGGCCGCGCGCCGTTCGCGATCGACGCGGGGATCGTCTTCGAGACTGACGCTCCGGACTGTGCAATCGCGCTGCTCAACGACAACGCAGCTCCCGGTGGCTATGCGTATCTGCTCATCACGAACGGATACGGCTGCTGCTGCACCATGCTCTTCGATGACTTCCCCTCGATCCATGCGCGATTCGCGCAGGTACGCACGATTCTGCTGGAGCAGCGCGGCATCACCGTACGGAATCCCCGTACCGTGGGCGGACTGGGCCATGTGCGCGCCGAAGGCGGATGGCTCAACGGTCGCGCCCCAGTCGTCGGCGAGGCGGCGGGACTGCAAGATTTCCTGTGGGGCTTCGGCATCCGGCTCGCCGTGCAGTCCGGTGCACTCGCCGCCCAAGCACTCATGCAGTCCGCCGATTATTGCACACTCGCGCAGGCGCGCTTCGGACCGACATTGCGCATCGGTGCCACCAACCGCTGGCTCTGGGAGCAAGCCGGTGGTGGACACTATGCGCTCGTTCGCGGCATTCTACGCACCGCCGGTGCCGGTCGCATACTGCGCACCTTGCATCGCGAACAGTGGTGGCATCGCCTGCTGGCGCCAATCGCCCGGCGATCGCTGGCGAGCCGCTATCCGGCGGTGTTCGGCCCGCTCTCGTCGAAGAAGGACAACAGCGCGACAGCGCCGGTGGCTTCGGTCGCCTGACGCGCGCGATGCATCGCGCTCTGCGCGGTGATCGCGTCACCGGGTGTCCCCTCACGCGCCTCCGGCGCTGCACGAAGAATCGCCGCTTGTACCGCCCACATGCCGCCGTCCCACATATGTTCGCCAGTGAACTCGGCAATCGCGAAGCCAAGAGTGATCGCCGCCTGAGCATCTGCCAAATCGCCACGTCGATACAGCACGCGACCGAGGTGCAACTGAAAGAACGGAACGGTCACGAAGCTTTCGATGGTGTGGAAGACATCGAGCCCACCACGCAGCATCGTAATCGCGCTGTCGAGATCGCCCTGCTCGGCGCGTGCCACGCCAAGGATAAGTGTATTCCAGAGCCGCTCGGAGGCGATTCCGTGTTCTTCGCACAGTGCGATCGCGTCACGCGCGATGCGTTCACCGCTCGCGGCGTCGCCTGACATGACCGCCAGTTCCGCATCGAACAGACTCAGGAATGCGCGGCCCTGTGGATCACCAGTCTCGCGGATGTAGTCGCGCAGCGCGCTGACGACGACCACAGCTTCGTCGGACCGACCCGACAACCATAACAGGCGGACCTGTTCACAGCGTGCCGTCAGCAGGGGATCCGGCTGAAAGCGTGAGCGCAGCGCGCGCGCGACGGTCGCGTCGGCCAAGGCATCCGTTTCTGCTTGCGCGGCCAGCGCGGTGGCGACGTGACCGCGATGGGTCCACAGGCCAACGTGCGCGAGATGTCCGCAGGCCAGCAGCACGGGATCACCACTCGTCCGGCCGATCTCGAGTAGCTGCGCCGAAAGCCGAGTGGCCGCGTCGAGCTCGCCGTGCGCGATCGAGTACAGAATGAGAATCCAGAGCGCATTGGCGAGCGCCGGCGCACCGCCGAGGGCCTCGCACATGGCTCGGGCACGCGCCATGTTCTCGGCAGTTTCAGGCGCCGCAAAGCCGCGACGCACCAGACTCGTCGCGCCGAGCAGCACACGTAGTGGCAGTTCGAGTCCGAACGGCTCAGGTCCTTCGTCGAGTGACAACACCTGATCGAGTCCGCGAGAGGCAAGCGTCTCGGCCTCCGCGTACGCGAACTTGGCCAACGCGCCCTGCGCGGCGGCGGCATACCACGCTGCCGCCTGCTCCGGCTGTCGCGCTGTGGCGCGCATCGCGGCGAGTCCCGCCGCAATCTCGGGTACCTTTTCCTTATGTCGCTTCTCGAGGAAGTCGGCTGCCACCGCACTCCACCCCGCGCGACGACTCGGCGCGAGATCAGCTACCAAGGTGTTCTGATACAAGGCGTGCACGAACCGATAGCGCACGGCGTGTGTGCGATCGGGATATGTGGCGTCGTCCACCCGACGCACGAACGCGTACACCTTGTCGAGCAGCAACAGTTGTTCTTCGATATCCGCTTCGTCGGCCTTGAGGATGGCCGCCACGGTGGCCGTGTCGAACTCCGCACCTTGAATGGCCGCCGCCACCAGCACTTTGCGGTCGGCATCATCGAGCTGTGTAATCTTGCGCTCGATCATGCTGCGCACGGAACTCGGCAGCTCGCGATCCACCTCCGGCATCGGTCGAACGAGCGTCCAGCGGCCCGCCTGCTCGGCGATCACGCCGCGCGTGCCCAACCAGCGTAAGAGATCAGCGACAAACAGCGGACTGCCCTCTGTGCGCGCGTGAATGACGCGCGCAAAGTCGGCAGGAAATCCGTGGTGCGGATACGTGTGGTCGAGGAAGTCTTGCACTTCGTCTTCGGACAGCAGCGAGACGGCGACTTCACGACCAAAACCGCGCGTCGTGAGTTCGCGCTGCACCTGCACGAACGGATGCTGTGACGCGAGCAGCTCGCCGTCGCGATAAGTGACGAGCAGCAACACGCGCAGCCGGTCGAAGCGGGCGCCGAGGTAGGCCAGCAGATCGACTGTGGAGACGTCCGCCCAATGCAGGTCATCGAGGAACAGCACAACGGGTGCACGCTGCGACACCTGCTCCAGCAACGCCGCCATTTCGCGCTTGAGTCGTTCCTGCGAGGCCCGCGCGGCACCCGTTCCGACCCCGTCCATCGCGTTCGCGCTCGCCCGGCCCATCAACGCCGACCACGAGGGCGCCACGCGCTCGATCAGTCGCGCCACGCCGCCGCTCGTGTCCTGTTGGAGCGAGGCCTCGAGCGCATCGAGAATGGGCAGATAGGCCTCGGTGCCGGCCAGCCGCTCGGAACAGTGCCCGCGCACGATGACTGGCGGCACGTCGTGCGACTGCAGCGCAGCAAGCGCCGACTCGACCAGCGTGGTCTTGCCGATGCCCGGCTCTCCCGCCACGCACACCAGCTTGCCACCACCGTGCAGCACACCAGCATACGCCGTCTGAATGCCCGCCACGTCACGCGTGCGTCCGACAACCACGCCGGAGCGTCGGGTCAGACGTGCCGTGGTGGGTGACGCACTCTGTCCGTCCCGAGGCGTGGCACTGACCGCCGAAGACAGCGGATGGCGCGGTAAGAGATCGGGGCCGGCTGCGCCGACCATCGTCCGGAGCTGCTGCGCCACATTCAGAGCCGACGGGCGCTCATAGGCGGCCTTGGCGAGCATCTGCGCAATGAGCGTCGAGAGCTCGTCGGGAAGATCGGCGCGTACAGTACACGCCGCAGCCGGCTCACGCGTGAGAATCGCTCCCAGCATCCCCACCTGTGTCGGCGCCTGAAACGGATGCTTCCCGGTGGCGAGCTCATAGGCCACAATGCCGAGCGAGAAGATGTCGGATGACGGGCCAACCACCTCACCACACGCCTGCTCGGGCGACAGATAGCCCATGGTGCCCACCAGCGCGCCTGGCTCAGTGAGCGTCGTGTGTTCCGAGACCTGCGTGATCTCCGGGCGTTCGACTGGCATGAGCCGCGCCAGTCCGAAATCGAGGAGCTTCACATAGCCGTCTTCGCGCACCATCACGTTCTCGGGCTTGATATCGCGGTGCACGATGCCGGCATCATGGGCGGCGGCGAGCGCCAAAGCGCACTGGCGCAACAGCTCGATCACGCGCACCGCCGACGGGATCCGGTGGCGCTCGTCGGCCAGTGTGCTGCCGCGCACCAGCTCCATCGCGATGTAGCAGCCAGCGCTCGACTCGCCCACGTCGAACACGGTGACGATGTGTGGATGACTGAGCGCCGACGCCGCGCGCGCCTCACGCTTGAACCGCTCTACCGCGTTCGCATCGGTCGCCAGCTCCGCCGACAGCAGCTTCAGCGCCACGTCGCGCCCCAACCGCTCATCACGTGCGAGATACACCTCGCCCATGCCTCCGGCCCCGAGGGGCTGAAGCAGCGTGTAATGAGCGATCGCAGAGAGAGCAGTCACAACACGGGAGGGGGGAATGAACGCAACGTCGCGTCAGGGTGAGGATGCACAGTGTATGGGAGCACGCGCACGTACTATGCCACGCTATTGCGTCGGCGACTGCCGTCGTACGCTTGAGCGCGCTTGCCACCCATGGATACGGCGCCATCATACCTCATGATGAACAAAGCCATGACCGACATTTCACCTACCGCGACCACACCGGCTGGCGCGCCGATGCCGTTCACTTCCATGGGAGATCCGCGTTGGCGCGATGCCGCGTGGCTCGACAGTTGGCGCCAGCACGGTGACCCCGTGGGCGACGCGTGTGCGCGAGCCCTCAAGGAGCAGGGCGTCCCGTCCGCCATAACGCACCGCGTGATCGCCATCATGAAAGCGAACGACCGACGCGTGCCCGACAGTGCCCCCGCGCCGCTGCGCACCTTCTTTGCCGAGACGTATCGCTTCTGCGAAGCGTGTGGAACGCCGGAGCTGCCGGCATGGGTCGACCGCGACCGCGTCATCCGCGGGCAGCAGACGTTCATGGAACGATCCCTGCCCGCTGTGCTGGTCATGCTGTGTAAGAGCCTGCCCGAGGGGTACGCCGCCCCCTCGATGGCGAAGATCCTGAACATGTCGGGCGACTTGAAGGCCCGTCCATTTCATCGGCTCATGGGTACGTTGCAGTTGCTGCTCGACGTCACCGCGCCGTACTCGTTTGAGCGCATGGGCATGGGCGCCATCGCCGGGCAGGAAATGCGACTGCTGCACGCCGGTGTGCGCACGAATGTCGCACCCGAAATTCTCGGTGCCGACGGCTACGCGGCGTTCGTGGCGCAGTACGGCGTCCCGATCAATCAGGAGGACATGGCCGGCACGATCATCGGCTTTTCCCTGCTGGTCGTGGAGGGCCTCGCCAAGCTCGGGCTCCCGCTCGACGATCAGGCGGCCGAAGACTACTACTACGTGTGGCGTGTCTTCGCGCATCTCATGGGCGTTCGCGCGCCCGGTGCCCCCGATGATGTCGACAGCATGCCGCCGTCGCTCGCCGATGCGCGGGCGTTCTACGACACCTATCACCGCCACTACGTGGGACCGACCACGTACGAGGGTGACTGGCGCGATCAGGCCATTCGCATCAATCCCGACGGCGTCGCATTGGCCGACGCGCACGTCCGCATGCTTGGACGCTTCGTGGCGGGCCAGGATTTCGGTGTGCGCGCCACGAAGGCCGACGAAGAGGACGCCACGGGGCTGATCGGTCGCATGACCGAAGACGCGGGACTGCACGCCGCCGCCAAGTACGTCCATTTGCTCTGCGGCGATGCGGCGTGTGCACGCATCGGCGTGGAGCGCCTCGAGCACACCAATCTGCTCGGCGAACTGCTCTCAAAAGTCCCGAAGTGGTGGGAGCAACTCTGGGACAAGGTCGATCCCGGCGTGCACATCGCCGCGAGCGAGTGGCTGTTCGGCAAACTCGTGAAGAGCACCTATCGACGTGGCGTCGTCTATCCGGTGCCGATGTCGGTCGATGATCTTCACGAGCTGGCCAGAACGGGCCAGTAGCCTACATCGTGGTGCGCTTCTTGGGCTTCACGTACTGATCGAGCCACGCCGTCATCTCGGCGAGTGCGTGTCCGACGCTCTGGCGCGCACGATAGCCGTGTGACTCGCCGGGCAGCTGCACGTAGCGCGTGGTCGCGCCGTTGCCCTTGAGCGCCTGGTACATGCGCTCGCTCTGAATCGGATACGTGCCCGTGTTGTTGTCGGCCATGCCGTGCACCAGCAGGATCGGATCCTTGATCTTGTTGGCATACGTGAACGGTGACATCGCGCCGTACAGTTCGGGCGCATCCCAGTAGGTGCGCTCTTCGCCCTGGAAGCCGAACGGCGTGAGCGTGCGATTGTAGGCACCACTTTCCGCCACGCCGGCGCGGAACAGGCGCGTGTGCGCCAGCAGGTTGGCCGTCATGAACGCGCCGTACGAGTGTCCGCCAACACCGATCCGATCGCGATCGGCCACGCCCATCGCGACGATGGTGTCCACGGCCGCCTTCGCACTCGCGGTGAGTTGCTCGACGTACGTGTCGTTCGGTTCCTTGCCGTCCACACCGACGATCGGCATGGTCGGATTGTCCATCACGCCGTAGCCCTGCGTGAGCATGAACAGATGCGACGCACCGCTCGGCCGCACGAAACGGTACGGCGAACCGACCACCTGCGACGCCGCTTCACGCGAGCGGAATTCGAGCGGGTAGGCCCACAGGAAGAACGGCAGCGGGCCGTCCTTCGCCTTGTCATACCCGGCCGGCAGATAAATCGTGGCCGACAGCTTCACGCCATCGGGACGCGTGTACGTGATCAGCTGGCTCGTGACACCGGCGAACACCGGCGCCGGATCGGTGAACTGCGTGAGGGCACGCGGCGCGAGCTTGCGCACGAAATCGCGCACGAAGTAGTTGGGCGCATCAGCCTTCGACTCGCGACGCGTGAGCGCCAGCGTGCCATTCGCGTCGAGCATGCCGATGGGCTGCTCGAAGTACGGCGCCGCACTCTGGAACAGGCGCGTCTTGCGGGCGGTGGCGAGGTCGAAGCGATCCACGAACGGTCGATCGCCTTCCGGTCCGGCACCGAGCCCGCTCAGGAACGCGACCTTCTTGTCGGGCGTGGTCAGCAACACCGTCTGACCGCGCGCATCGCGCGTGGTGAGGAAATCGCCGGGATCGGCATAGCGATCTTCACTCGAGCGCTCCCACAGCAGCCGCGGCGCCTTGGCGCCCGACGGATCGATGATCCACGCGCGCGTCTTGCGCGTCTTGCCTTCGTTCTCGCGGGCGATCGCCAGTCCAGCCGTGCCCCACGTGATGGCACCGGCGCGCCAGCTCGTTTCCAGCAGTGTTTTCGGCGTGCCGGTGAACGGCGCCTCGAGCAACGAGAGGCGATCGCGCTTCTCCGCCTTGGAATCGCTGTCACCGCCATCGAGCGCTTCCACCCACGCCAGCGTGGCATCGACATCGCGACGCCACTGCACGTTGCGGATGCCGGCCAGTGCGCCATTGCCACCCCAGGGCACGCGCTCGATGAGCGGACGGGCCACGATCGACTTCACCACGGCGCCATCCAGCGACCACACCTCGGTGCGCGTGGGGAAGTAGTTCAGTGGCACGGTGTATGAGAACGGACGCGACAACGTGCTCACCAGCAGGTAGCGACCGTCGGGCGACGCGCTGACATCGGTGCGCATGCCGGGTGCACCGACCGTCTTCACCATGCCGTCGAGCGACACGAGCGCGAGCTGGCTCGTGCCGTAATGTTCGAAGATCGCTTCGTCGAACGGGCTCTTGAGCAGATCCTGATACGTGGCGGCGCGGTCGTTGCGACCGGTGAGCGCTTCCTGCACGATCGGTCCTTCCGGCGTGGTCGTCATGGCCGGTGCCGTACCGCGCGTCGTCGGCACGAACGTGCAGGCCAGCGACGCCGTCGACACCCACGAGCAGGGATTGCCCAGAATCGCCGTGAGGCGCTGCGACGTGAGCGGCTTCGCCTCTGCCGTCGCCACGTCGGCGATCCACAACGTGATCGCGTCGTCGCTCGTCACCGTGAAGGCGATCTTCTGCCCGTCGGCCGACCACGACACGTTCTCGATGCTGGCGCCGGCGGGAATCGATGCCTGAATCCTGCGCGCAGCACCACCGCTCACCGACTGCAACGACAAACCGGTGTAGCTCTGGCCGCGCGTGGGCCCGCTGGTTTTCGGATCGAAGCGCAATCCGGCCAGCCGATATTCGAACGCCGCGACCTCACTGATCGGCGGCAGCGCCGGACGTTCCAGCAGCAGCAAGCGCTGACGATCCGGACTCATCTGCACCAGCGGCGTGGCCGGCTGGTCGAGAATCTGTGCGATCGGCTGTGGCGGCTGCCGGTACTGCGCCTGCGCCGCGGCCGGCACGAACGCCGGCGCCAGCGCCACGAAGACCGCGAGGAAGCGCGGCGAGCGAGAAAGGAGAGTCACACGTGTCCCGATGTTCGAAGTGGAAATCCGACCTGCATGAGCAACCAGCATGAACGACCTGCGAGAGCAACCGCGTTACCGCAGCTTCATCACCAACCCGTTGTGCGCCTTGATCACGCCGGCTCGCTGAATGTCGAAGCCGTTCTCGTGGCAGTACAACCCCATCTGCCGCACGTCCATCAGTTCGCGATAGCCGTGGTTCATCCAGTCGGCCATCAGGTTGTAGAACACGCGCGACTTGAACTGATTGCGCGGCGTCGTCATCACCACCGTGCCGCCCGGCTTGAGGAAGCGCCGGTGCATCTCGAGACACTCCGCCTTGTGCGCATCGGGAAAATGCTCCAGCAGCCCGATCGAGACCACCACATCGAATTCCTTGCCGTACTTCAGGTCGCGAATATCGGCGACCTCGAAGTGAATCGGCATCTCGTCGCGGTACCACACGCGCTGATGTCCCGTGGTCGGATCGACGCCCAGGAACGGATAATCGAGGGGAAACTTGCCGAAGCGGTCGGTGGCACAGAAAGCGTCGTAGTCCACCAGCACGATCTCGCCGCCCGGATACATCGCCGCCAGCTGCATCGCCTCGTAGCCGTCGGCCGCCCCGAGAAACAGGATGCGCGGCTTCTTCACGCCGAGACCGGCGAAGAGCGCCCGCTTGCCGCGGGGATCCCACACCGCGTCTTCCACCCGCATGATCTTGTTCCACACCGCCAGATAGGCGATGTCCTGCAGCGCGTCCTTGGCCTCGTGCCAATCCATGCGCGACAACGCGTCACCGAAGTGCGTCTTCGCCTGGTGCTGCGCCTCGGGCACGTCGGTCAGGAAGAACTGATGGAACGCCGTGTTGAACAGGCGCCAGCCGTCGGCAATGGGCAGCGGCTGCTGATGGTCCTGCTCGTAACGCCGCCGCGCGCTCGACCACTTCTCGGTACGATACGGCCGGCCCACATCACGCCACGTGAGCGTCGACCAATCCATCGCGCTCACATCGTCGAACAGGTCGGGGGCCTGATCGCGCAGGTCGATGCGGTACTGCCCGTTCAGCTCATGATGACCTATGCCGTGCCGGGCGCCACGCGGCCGTCCCCACGCGCGACTGGCCTGCGCCGGAAAGGCGCGTCTACTGGCGACGGGGGCTTCGGGGGCGATCAGAGTGGCCATGCGGGACCCGGCGTGAGAAGAGCGACTCCTAGAGTCTGGGTTCTCGGCGGGCCATTCGCCAGTGCCCGGTGTGGGTCGGGCCCGAATTGCCGACAGCAACAGCCACACGGAGTCGGCGGACGACACCGATCACACAGATAAGCAACCAGCGCGTTTTCGCTGGTCTGTGGCATCGGTGCGATCAGTCCGATCCGTGTTCCCGCTGTTCCTTGTACGGGTGGGTTTGACGGCGGCCGTGCGGGCCGACGCCCCTCAGCTCAGACCGAACTCTTCGCGCGCCTGACGCGCCGCCCGGTGGTGCACATCGTCGGCACCAAGCGCGCTCCCACTGGTGTCACCCGCCTTCACCAGCGCCATCGCGTCTTCGCGACGCGCCAGCAGTGTCCAGAATTCGCCGGCATCCGGATCGGCCCCTTCGTCGGCCGGCAACAGCGCATACATCGCCTTGTACATCATCGAGAAGGCGAAGAAGAGCGCCAGCATGTCCGGGAGCACCAGCGCCAACCGTGTGATCGCATTCACGTTGGCGACCTGGTCATTGAATGCCGGCGTGTTGAACGGGGCAACGACCATGCGGAAGTTGATCACATAGTTCACCACGCCGGCGGCCAGATTCGTCACGCCGATCAGCAGCCCGGCACGCTTCATCGCCGTGAGCACCGTCGGCTCGTCGAGCAGCCGGTCCATCTGCTTCTCACGCTCGGGCGTATCCGGTCCGAGTCCCTGCAGCGCGATCGAGCGCGTCACGGGCGTGCCCAGCAGCGCGGTCACGCCGAACACGAAGAACGCGAGCAGGTAGCTGGCGCTGTCCTTGAAGGCGAACTGCGCGCCGTCCACGTACCAGAACGCGAGCGCCCCGCGCATCACCGCCGACAGACCACCATAGGTCGTGATGAAGTTGAACCGGCGGGTGATCACGAACAGGTCGAGCATCACCCACACCACCGGCACCAGCGCCGCCAGCAGGTACGCGTTGAGCGTTCCGAACGGAGCGGTGCCGTACTTCAGGATCACCACCGGCGCCGCGGCACCGATCAGGATGTCCAGCGTGAGCTTCAGCGTCTTCGACATGAACACGGAATCTCACCGTTGCTGAGGGTGGGCGGTACCCGCGGGGATGCAACTGAACGGCGAACACCCTAGGGAACAGGGGGGAGGGTATCAGGGAAGACGAAGCAGCAACGGCGCGCCGTTCACCTGCTTCCTGCCTCCTGATACCCTCCCCCCTGCTCCCTAAGGAGTTCACCGTTCGGCCGTCTTCAGCTAAGCCATTGGCAGCGCGCGCCTTACCGCCTCGTCGCCACGCTCAACCCCAGCGCCGCATTCAGCCACCGGACAAACGGCGTCATCGCCTTGAAATGCTTGGCCAGCGTCTGCGGCAGCGCGGGGCTCGTCACCTCGTCCGGCGCGAGCTCGGCAAACGCCGTGAATGACTGATAGCGGAGCCAGGCCTCCGCCGGATGATCCGCGGCAAATCCGCGAGGCAGGCGGGTCAGCATGCCATCCGTATCCAGATCACCGAAACGGCGGCGGAAGGCGCGACCCTTCACGATCTCTTCGAATCCGTGCAGATCATCCGTGAGGGCCTGACGGATCTTGGTCACCGCCGAGCGCGGCGGCATCCAGATCCCGCCCCCGCAGAACGACTGGCCCGGCTCGATATGGAAGTAGAAGCCCGCGCCGCCGTGCGCCGCTTCGGTGCCCACCCCGCGCCCCGCGTCACGATGAAAGAACCAGCAGGCCGCGTGCGTCTTGTACGGCGCCTTGTTCTTCGAGAAGCGCACGTCGCGGTGAATGCGGAACACCGATTTCTTCGGCGACCCGATGATCTCCGGCGCAATCGTGGCGAGATGCACGTCTACCTCTTCCACCAGCAAGGCCAGCGGCCGCTTGATCTCGCGCTCGAAATCGGCGCGATGCTCCTCGAACCACTCCTTGCGGTTGTGCTTCGCGATGCCGCGCAGGAACGTGAACGCCTTCGGCGTGAACTGCGTGAAGTGGTCGCCGATCAAATCTTTCATGACATCCCCGAGGACATCGCCGTCGCCATTGCCTCGGGTGACGACGACATGGCCGGAAACAGGAAGCGCAGGAACAAACCGGAGCGCTCGCCCCACGCGCGCTCGTCATGCAGCGCTCCATCCGCTTCCATGTAGAGCACGTCGTGTCCGGGTTGCCATCCCTTCCGCAGCAACATGCGATACAGCAATCGGGTGCCCTTCAGCATGCGCTGCTCGCCGGTGCCCACGTCGAGCCAGATCTTGAGCGCGGGACGCATGCCGTTGTTGGCCACCAGTTGACGCACGATCCAGCGGTCGTCCCACCACACACTGGGCGACAACAGACCGATTTTGCCGAAGACCGCCGAATGGGTGAGCCCGAGATGCAGCGTCAGCAGGCCGCCCAGCGAACTGCCGGCCAGCCCCGTGTCGCGCGCACCGCGACGGGTGCGCCAATTGTGATCCACCCACGGCTTCAGCTCGTAGACGAGCATCTGCCCGTACCGATCGGCCAGGCCGCCGGCGTCGTGCCCATTGTCGCGCGTGGGCGTATACTCGTCGATCCGATCGCGGCCGGCATTGCCGATCGCGACGATGATCATCGGTTCGATTACCTGCGCATGCATGAGCGCGCGCGCCGTGGTGTCGATGCCCCACTGCACACCGAACGGCGACATCGCGAGGTCGTCGAACACGTTCTGCCCGTCATGCAGATACAGCACCGGATAGCGCCGGTCGCTGTTCAGCTCATAGTCGGGCGGCAGGCAGATGATGACGTCGTGCGGGTGCGGCAGAAAGCGCGACCGGATCTCCGTGAAGTGCAACAGAGAACCCACCACCCGGGGTACCGGTGGTGTGGGGTGCAGTTCGTCGGAGAGCCCGGCATGTACCATAAATGCAACCTAAGCGGCGGGAGTAGCGCAGGGCACGGCTTGCAAATGGCCGTGCATGCACTCCCCCCGCCGGTGGCTACACGAGATCCGTCACCGTTCCGTTGGCCACGAACGAATCGAGATTGAGAAGCGCGCGCATACCCATGTTCGTGCGCGTCTCGATGGTGGCGCTGCCCAAGTGCGGCAACAACACGACATTCTCGAGCTCCTTCAGCTCGGCCGTCACACTGGGCTCGAACTCGTACACGTCGAGTCCGGCGCCGGCGATCTTCCGTGCTTTGAGCACCGCCGTCAATGCAGCCTCGTCGACCACATCACCGCGCGCAGTATTCACGAGATACGCGTGCTCCGGCATCAGCGCGAGCGTACGCGCATTCATGAGGTGACGCGTTTCAGGTGTGGCCGGACAATGCAGCGACACCACATCGGCGCGCGCCAGCAGCGCGTCCAGCGACTCCACACGCTCGGCACCGGCCGGACCCGCCGTGGCCGGATCGTCAATCCGCGGATCGCGCGGCGCATGATAGATGATCTTCATATCAAACGCGGCGGCCGCCTGGCGCGCCACCGCACGTCCGATGCGACCGTAACCCACGATACCGAGCGTCTTGCCCCGCAGCGTGCGCCCGAGCATGAACGTGGGGCGCAACCCACCCCACGCGCCGGCACGCACATGCCGCTCCCCTTCGCCCAACCGCCGCATGGTCATCAGCATCAGCGCGATCGCAATATCGGCCGTATCGTCCGTGACGACATCAGGCGTGTTGCTGATCGTGATGCCGGCCCGCTTGGCCGCCGCCACGTTGATGTGATTCACGCCCACACCCACGTTGCAGAGCATGCGCGCCCGGATGCCCGGCGTGTTGAAGATCTCTTCGCTCCAGCGGTCGGTCACCGTCGTCATGACGATGTCGGCCTGCTGCAGCACTTGCTTCAGTTGGTCAGGGGCGAGTGCCACGTCCGTCTTGTTGAACAGGGCATCATACCGCGCCGCGATCTCCGCTTCCACCGCGGCCGGCATCTTCCGCGTGACCACTACGCGGATGTTCTTCGTATCCGTGGACAGCGCGCTCATGCCGACACCCGCCACTGCTGCAGCGCGGCACCGACGCCGCTGCCAAGCGCGATCGGGATACCGGCATCACACAGGGCCATCTCCACACCCGACAACGCACCGGCCAGGGTGAGACTGTTCGTGTCGCCGAGGTGCCCGATGCGGAACACCTTACCCGCCACTTCGTTCAATCCGGAACCGAGCGAGACATCGTAGCGCGTGAACGCCATCTCGATCACCTGACGCGCGTCGTGCCCCTCAGGCACCATCACCGCCGTGAGCGAATTCGACGCGATTTCGGGACGCTTCGCACACTGACGCAGCCCCCACGCAGTCACCGCCGCCCGTACACCATTGGCCAGAAACCGGTGACGCTCGGCCACGGCGTCCATGCCCTCGTCGAGCAGCATCGTGAGCGCTTCGTCGAGACCGAACAGCAACGACAGCGCCGGCGTGCTCGGAAAGAATCCCTGCGCGTTGTTCGCACGCATCGGGCGCAGATCGAAGTACGCGCGCGGCATCGTGCAGCTGTCCACACGCGCGAGGGCCTTCTCGCTCATGTAGAGAATACCGAGCCCCGCGGGCAACATGAAACCCTTCTGCGTGCCCGTGATCGCGCAGTCCACGCCCCACGCATCGAACTGGAAGTCGAGACTGGCGATCGAACTCACGCCGTCCACGAACAGCAGCGCCGGATGCTTCGCGCGATCGATCGCGGCGCGCACCGCCGCCACGTCGCTCGTGACACCGGTGGCCGTTTCGTTGTGCACCAGCAGCACACCCTGAATCTCATGCGCCGTGTCGGCCGCCAGCGCCGCTTCGATGCGTGCCGGATCGGCCACATCGCCCCACGGTTCTTCGATCACGTCCACCTGATAGCCGAGCGCGCGCGCGGTCTGGATGAACAGGTGCGAGAACTGCCCGAAGCGCACGGCCAGCAGTCGCGCACCCGGGTTCACCGTGTTCACCAGCGCCGCTTCCCACATCGCGGTGCCGGTGGCCGGAAAGACGAACGGCTCGCCTTTCGTCTGATGCACGACCTGCGGCAGACGCGAGAGGATCGAGCGCGTCAGCGCCGGAAATGCCGACGAGCGATGATCCTCCATCGCCCGGTTCATCGCGCGCAGCAGTCGGTCGGGAACCGGTGTCGGTCCCGGGATCTGGAGAAAGTGCCGTCCGGCCATCGATTACGTCGGAGAAGGAAGCGTGGTCTCGACGGCCGGGGCGTCCGGCTCGTCGTCGGAAACATCGTCGTGTTCGTCGTCGTGCGCGTCCGCGAGCGCGTCCGCGAGCGCGTCTTCATGCGCCTCGTCGTCCGGCTCGTTCGCCTGATCGGGATCGAGCACGCGCAACAGCCGCCGGCACAGCCGCGCCAGCCGAGCGCGTTGCTCACCGCTCAGTTCGGCCATGATCGCCACGATCGCATCACTGCGCGCCGGGGCGGTGCTCACCAGCACCTCGCGCCCGTCGTCGGTGAGATACACCGAGATGAACCGTCGATCGGTGGCGTGTCGCTCGCGGCGCACCCAGCCGCGCGCTTCGAGCGCGTCGATGATCGCCGTCATCTGGGCCTTGCTGCGCCCAAGCGCCTCGGCCAGCTCCTGCTGATGCACCGGTCCGCGCGATTGCAGCGTTTCCAGCACACCGAACTGCGACGCGGAGAGCCCGAACGGATGCACCGCCTGCTCGACCTGTGCGGCCGCCATCGACGCGGCGCGCTGCAGCGTCGAATAGGCATCGAGGGCGCGGCGGCGTTTCTTCTCTCCCTTACTCATGCGGGCGTTGGTGGTCGGAGGACGGGGACATCGGTGCAGCGGAACAGCGCACTACGTGCGGGTGACGCCCGCATGGCGCATCGCCATACGCTCGGCGAGCACGGTCGCGACCGCCATGATGGTTTCCTGCGGGTTCACACCAAGCGAGGTGGGAAGAAGTGACCCATCGGAAATGTACAGCCCACGCACACCGTGCCGCTCGCCGTCGGGCGTCGCGCCCGAGGTGGCCGGATCGGTGCCCATGCGACAGGTGCCGTTCACGTGGGCCGAGAAGAGCCCGATGCGATTCGGACCGACCGATCCTTCTTCGAGACGCGCCACGTCGGCCGCCGACCGCACCACGAGCGGCGTGGTATGCATGGTGCCCACTTCACGGGCGCCGGCGGCGAAATGCAGCTGCGCCGTCGCCGACAGCGAGGCGCGCACGCGACGTTGGTCTTCCGGGGTCAGCGCGTACGCGATCGACGTCTCGCCGCGCCGGTTCACCCGCACGCGACCGCTCGAGCGTGAGCGCTCCGCCCCGTCGCGCGTGAGACCGATCAGCACGCCAAGCTGGTTGAACGACGACATCAACTCGCGATGCGGCTGGCCGAATCCGGGCATAGCCGCCGCCGTGAACGAGGGGTGCATCGGCGGCGTTTCGATCCAGAATCCGAAGTCGGTGCCCCGCCACCGCAAATGTTCATCGCACATGGTGGTGAGCGGAATGCCGGTGCTGGTCACGATCTCGCGATCGTAGCGCCCCCACACGGCCGTCGTGGGGTGCAGCCGCAGCCAATGGCCGACGCCGCCCCCACCGAGCCCCGAGCGCTGCAGCAGCGCCGGTGTGCCGATGGCGCCGCCGGCGACCACCACGATGGGCGCGTCGATCGTAAGCGTGCGGGCGGCGCGTCCCGAATACGAATCGCGCACGGTGGCATGCACGCGCTTGAGCGGCGGCGTGCCCGAGCCCGTGTCGCGCTCGCGCACCTCGATGCGATCGACGTGCGTATCGGCATGCAGCGTGGCACCCGCCGTGAGCGCACGCGGCACGAACGTCACCAGCGTGGACTGCTTGGCATCGTGCCGACAGCCCACCCCGCAGAAACCACAGCGCACGCAGTTGGTGGCGTTGATCTGCGCGGTGGACACCTTCCACCCAAGGGAGCGCGCCCCGTCGAGCAGGATGCGGTTGTTGGCGGAATGGGCGTCCTCGGGGACGGCGCTGGCGTGCACCTCGCGCTCCACCCGCTCGAACACCGGGCTCATTT
>CANGXK010000009.1 GCA_947457715.1 Gemmatimonadota bacterium | reverse complement strand
TCCGGGGGCGTCCCGAGACGCTCCCGGCACCCGCAGTCACGACATCACCGCTTGACGTGACCACGGCCTTCGGCGAGCGTGACGAGACCATGAGCACTCCGCTGTCGTTCCCTACCACCCGTACCGTCACGGTACCGGTCGCATTCTTCCACGGGCTCAGCCGGTCCACGCAGCAGGCGCAGCCGGCCATTCCGGTGGATGCCGTCCGTGACGCCGGCTATGCCGCGGGACAGGCGCTCTTCGACCACTTCACGACGTGGCTGGCCAATCGCCATGAACCGGGCCCCGGCGACTTGCTCGACACCCGGTTCCCGATCCTGCTGCGCGCGTACTTTTCCGAAATCGGCTGGGGGCTCGTGCAGCTCTCGTCGCTCGGCGAAGCGGTCCTCATGCTCGAGGCGACCACATGGGGCGAAGCTGGCGACGACGCGAACGGCCGTCCGGTATCCACCGGGCTCTTTGCCGGTTTCTTCGGCCGATTGGCCAACGCCCCCATCTCCGTGCTCGACGTCACAGCGGACGCCGCCGCGGAGGGCGAGTGCCGCTTTCTGCTGGGCTCCGTCGACGTCCTGAACCACGTGTGGGAAGCCACGGGACGCGGCATTCCGTACGCACGGGCCGCCATGAGCGCCTGATCGAGGCCTGCTCACACGGCGGGGAGGAATCCTGCGTACTTCGGGTTCGGCCGGAGCTCGCCGTCAATCAGGATCTCGCGATCCCACGGGAGAACGATCATGCTTTGCGTCGCCAAGGCGAAGTAGTCGGGCGCAAAGCTCCCGGTCTTGAAGCTGACGGCGGTCCGCACGTCACGCGCACCGCCGTTGCCCACCGCGCTGACGGCGAGGCGCATCGTCTGCCCCGAATCGCAGGTCTCATCCACGACGAGCACGCGCTTGCCCCGGACTTCGATCGGTGCGGCGCCGAATACGGCGGGCGTTTCGCGGACCGGCGTTGCGTTGTAGCGGCGCGACACCAGGATCGAGTGAAACGGCAGATCGAGAATAGCCGCGACGGCAGCGCCCGGCACGACACCCGCCGTGGCGATCCCGATAACGAGCTCTGGCGTCCACTCGCGAGCGACACGGACGGCCAGCGCGCGGGCGAGTTCCCCGAAAAGCGGCCAGTCCACGATCAGCACGCCCTTGGACGGGTCGGGCGCGTACGGCTGTGGTGTAGACATCGCGGTGCTCCAGTGAGGGCTCCAAAGGGTCGCCCGAGTGTAGCCTTCACGCGGACGCGCAGCAACGTGGATTCACCCGACACGCGTCGCGGCAACTTGTTGGCAACGCGCCGCGCCGATAGCTTTGCCTATCGTCCTTGGCACGTTCTCTTTCTTTCCTCCGATCCGCTGCGAGCGCATGACTTGGTGGCGCCGTCTCGTGGGCGGCTCGTCCGGGCGCGATCCGCGCCACACGGACTTCCTGGCTGAAGCGCTCGATCTCGAGTCGCGCGGCGATTATGCAAACGCTCTGACGTCGTACCGTCTCGCCCTCCGCGAGCGCCCCGATGATCTTGGCGTGCTGCAGAACATCGCGATCGCGTTCTCCAAGGCCGGGCAGCCCGAAGAGGCCATTCGGACATATCGTCGCGCCCTGCAACTCGATCCGGAAGCGCCGGGATCCCACTACGGCCTCGCCTTCCTGCTCCTGAAGCGTGGTGACGTGGAGTACGCCGCCATGCACCTCGAGGCGTTCCTCCGTTTCAGTGCCGGGCAGGACGCGACGTCGGCACGATTCCGAGCGCACGCCGAGCACACGCTCGCGCAGGTGCAGGGTGCTGCAGACCACTCCGACGGCCCGTCTCAGGACCCGGCGTCGCCCTCGGGCGAGTACGACGGACCGTCCTACCCGGACGAGGGCTGACGTGGGACGTGTGCTCTCCATCGTGAGCCAGAAGGGCGGGGTCGGCAAGACGACCACCGCCGTGAACCTCGCGGCCGCGTTCGCGCGCCGCGGATTGAAGACGCTGCTCATCGATGCCGATCCGCAGGGCGCCGTGCGCTACGGCGTCGGGTTGCGCCGCGGACACCCCACCGTGGGGTTCGACGATTACCTGCGCGGCGAGAAAGCCCTGCGCGACGTCATCCTGCCCACCGCACTGCCGTGGCTCCGGGTGATTCTCGCCGGCAGTGTCAGTGACGCGACCGACCACTCGGACTTTCAGCAGCGTGTCAGCGAGAGCAGGGTGCTCGCCGATCTGTTGGCGATGGCCCGCGAACGTTGCCACGTGGTCGTGGTCGATACGCCGCCCGGACTCGGGGCGATCACCCGTCGCGTGCTTGCCGCCAGTCAGCATGTCGTCGTGCCCCTGCAGTGCGAGCCGCTGGCCTTGCAGACCACACCGCAGATTCTGCGGGCGATTCAGGATGTGATCGACGGGAACGACGCGCTCACCTTGGAAGGCATTCTGCTCACCATGTTCGAAGAGGGGAATCCGGCGTCGGAGCGCGTCGTGCACTACGTGCGCGAACATCTGCCGCAGCACCTCGTATTCGACACGGTGATCCCCCGCACGTCGGCCACTGCCGATGCGTTTGCGGCCGGGCAGCCGGTCGTGCTGCGGAATCCAGCCGACCCGGCCAGTCAGGCCTACGTGAACATCGCCACTCGGCTCGCGGAGCGCTTCGCGTGACCCGGCCGGTGAGATCGCGACGTCGCGGCGGCAGCCTGCTCGTGATCACGGCCGTGGTCGCGGCCACCGGCATCGGCACCGCCTGTGCGGAGGTCGGCCTCGGCCCTGACGAGCCGGCCGCCATCGAGCTGACACCGTTCCCGTCACCGTCGGTGGTGGTGGGCGATACCTTTCGCAACATCGACGGTGTGGCGACCCCGGTGCGCGCGCTGGTATTCAACGTGCGCGGCGACATCATCGACGGCGCAAACCCGCGCTACCTTTACGCCGATTTCAAACTCGATTCGGTGCTCTCGGTCGACTCGATCACCGGATACGTCGTGGCGCGCAAGAGCGCCTCGACCGAGAAGCGTATCGCGGCTCGCGTCGGCGGATCACTGCAGGTGCTGCGCGGCGTCCGAATCGTCTCGCGGCCAGACTCGGTCAGCGGCCGGAGCCTGACCACGATCCTGGGCACGAGCCTCCCCGACACCGGACGCCGGGGACTCGACGGCAACAGCACGCAGGCGCTCACAGTGACGGTCCGGCACGTTGAAGCCGGCGCGGTAACGGGCGTGGGCTCGTGGCCCGTGCGCTTCGAATTGCTCACGCCAGCCAATCCGACGAACGACACCACCGCCGCAGCGTTTCTCGTGGACGACCAAGGGCGCGCGAGCATCATCGACACGACCGACGACAGCGGCGCGGCCGGCCGTCGGGTGCGCGTGCGCGCGCTGCAGTTTCCAGTGAGCGCGGCGGTGGAGTCGGTGGTGGTCCGCGCCACCGTGACCTACCAAGGGAAGCCGCTGAAAGGTTCGCCGGTCCGGATGACCGCCCCCGTTCGTCGTGGGTCCGGATCGCCCTGAGGACTGCCGCCGGACGGCGTCCGGGCGCAGTTTCAGTGTATCCCACCACCCGGTGTCGCTCCGGTTCGTTGCACCGATGCGCCTCCGCCCTGCCTTTCGCTCCAGTCGGAGATGGCGATGACTTCGGTCGCGGCTGATTCCACCCCTCCCCTGCACGTGACGACGAACAGCGCTCCGTCCTCGTCACGCTATGCGTCCGGCGGACCGCGCCCGCCGCGCGGCACCATCAACGCGCTGTTTCTCGATGCCGTCGAGCGCTTCGACCGAGCGGACGCGCTCAGCACCAAGGTGCGCGGCGTCTGGGAGCCGATGTCGCATCGCACGATCCTTGAGCGCGTGCGGCATACCGCGCTTGGCCTCGCCGAGATGGGGATCGCGGCACAGGATCGCGTCGCGATTCTCTCGGAGAATCGCCCCGAGTGGTTGATCGCGGACTTCGCCTGTACGTGCAGCGCGATCACCGATGTGCCGATCTACCCGACGCTCCCCGCCGATCAGCTGCCGTATCTGCTCAATGATTCCGGCGCCCGGGCGATCTTCGTATCGAGTGCCGATCAGGCGCAGAAGGTCGCGTCAATCCGCCACGAAGTGCCGGGACTGCAATGGATCATCGGCTTCGCCGCCACCCGGGCCGATGGCTGTGACTTCACGCTCGCTGACATCGAGGCCAAGGGGGCCGCGCTGGACAGCGCCGAGCGTGCGGCCACGTTCAAGCACGATGCCCTGGCCGTCACGCCCGACCAGTTGGTCACGCTGATTTACACCTCGGGCACGACGGGCAATCCGAAGGGCGTGATGCTGACGCAGGACAACCTGTATTCGAACGTCATCGCCACGAAGACCACGCTGCATGTGAGCTCCAGCGATCTCGCGCTGAGCTTCCTCCCGCTCAGCCACATTTTTGAACGCACCGGCGACTACTTCCTGTTCGCGAACGGCGTGCGCATCGCGTATGCCGAGTCGATCGATACGGTGCCGGTGAACATGAGCGAAGTGAAGCCGACGATGATGATGTCGGTGCCGCGACTGTACGAGAAGATTTACGCGCGCGTGGTGGAGAATGCCGTCGCCGGAGGTGCGCTGAAAGCGCGCATCTTCGCCTGGGCGAAGAACGTGGGTGAACAGTGGGCGGACGAGAAGCTGGCCGGACGCGAGCCGGCCGGCCTGCTCGCCTTGCAGTATGCGCTGGCGCAGAAACTGGTGTTCTCCAAGCTGAAGGAGCGCACCGGCGGCAACCTGCGCTTCTTCGTGTCGGGCGGCGCGCCGCTCTCGCCCGAAATTGCGAAGTTCTTCTACTCGGCCGGCCTGATCATCCTCGAAGGCTACGGCCTCACGGAAACGTCACCGGTGATCTCGACGAACACCTTCGAGCACTACCGGCTGGGCAGCGTGGGCCGGCCGATCCCCGGTGTGGAAGTGATGATTGCGGCCGACGGCGAGATTCTCTCGCGTGGTCCGCACATCATGCGCGGTTACTACAACCACCCCGAGGCCACGAAGGACGCGATCGATGAGGAGGGATGGTTCCACACGGGCGACATCGGCGAACTGACTGACGGCTTTCTGCGCATCACCGATCGCAAAAAGGACATCATCGTGACGGCGGGGGGCAAGAACATCGCGCCGCAGCCAATCGAGAACATGCTGAAGACGAACAAGTATGTCTCGCAGGCCGTGATGATCGGCGACAAACGCAACTTCCCGGTGGTGCTCGTCGTGCCGAACTGGGATCAGTTGGAGAAGTGGGCCGCATCGCAGAGCATCGTCTGGACGAGCCGCGCCGAGCTGCTGGCAATGCCGACGATCAACGCGAAGATGGAAAAGGAAGTGAAAACCCAGCTCGCCCGCCTGGCGAGCTACGAGACGCCGAAGAAGATCGCGCTGCTCGAGCACGACTTCAGCGTGGAGCGCGGCGAGCTGACGCCGACGCTGAAGGTCAAGCGCCGCGTGATCGACCGGACATACAAGCCGCTGATCGACGGGCTGTACGCCGACTAGCTGTTACCCGACGGATTCCGGCGCGCGCCGGCGGAGCTCCACGAGCCCGCTGGCGCGCGTTGTCGTTTCGGCGACCCACTCCGTGTCATCGCGCGCCAGTTCGCGCATGCCGACGGGGACGGCCGCATCGGCGGGTGCCACCAGACGTCCGCCCAGCCGCAGCGCGCGGGCGGCACTCTCCAGAAACGCCGGACTCGCATGAGCGGCATCGACGGCGATGGCGGCCAGCGTGTCCACGCCGAGCGGCAGCCGATCGGCCACCACGATGCGCGACGCGGCCGCCGTTCCCGTTCCCGTTCCCGTTCCCGCTGCCGTTCCCGCTGCCGTTCCGGCGGGCGCGACGCTGTTGATCAGCACCTGCGGCGCGGCCACGATGGAGCCGAGGACGCCCCCGGCAGCGGCATAGCGCCCGACCAGTGCGATTGGCCGCAGGCTTTCCGCGACCCCCAAGAGTGCGGCGAGCCGCAGGGCCATGTCGCTGGTGTATGGATAGGCATCCGCCGGCGGCACGGTCTCGGTGAAGTGCGCGACGCCACCCGAAATGCGATACTCCGCCGCACACACCGGACAGGCAAGCTCCGCTTCGAGAAGCGCCGGCCCGTCCGCCTGACGAACCAGGGCAACCAGCCAGCTTTCCTCATGCATCACGGGACAGCGCAGGGCGTCGAGCAAATCGCGTTGCATATCAAGGTCCCCGAGCCGATCAGGCTCGGCTGATGCGCAGTTCGTCGACGTTCACGTGCGACGGTCGCGTGAGGGCCCAGAGCACGGCGTCGGCCACATCGTCGGGGCGCAGCATCATGGCCCGCGACGGGAAACCGGGCTGATTGTCCGGATCGATGGGATCCCAGATCGGTGTGTCCGTGGCCGACGGCGCCACGAGTGTGGCACGCACGCCGCTGCCGCGCAGTTCTTCGCGAAGGACCTCGTGGAGCGCGCGTGCGCCGAACTTGCTGGCCGAATAGGCGCCGTTCCCGCTGTAGATGCTGCGATCGGCGACGGACCCGATCGTGATCACGTGCCCGCGACCGGCGGCGCGCATGATCGGAACGAACGCATGCAGCAACCGAAATGGTGCAAGCAGATTCGCCTGCAAGGTGTGCTCGAACAGTGCCGGCTCGGTGCGTTCAATCGCCCCGATGGGAAAGATGCCGGCATTGTTGACCAGCACCGTTGGTCCGGCGCCAAGATGCGCATGGACCGCTTCGACGGCATGGGCCACGGCCTCGGCGTTCGTGACGTCGCATGGTACGGCCACGGCACCACCGCCCAAGTCGACCGCCACCTGCTCGATGTCGGCAGCCGAGCGGGCGATCAGAAACAGCTGGGCGCCCGCACCGGCAAGTGCCGTCGCCACGGCGCGTCCGATGCCTCGCGAGGCACCGGTGACCACGGCCGACACGCCGTGGAGCATCAGAATGCCGACGAGGGGCCGTGCGCCAGTCGCAAGAACTCGCTGCGCGTCTTGGAATCATCGCGGAACAGCCCCCGCAGTGACGACGTGATCGTGCGCGAACTCTGCTTCTCGACGCCGCGCATCATCATGCACAGGTGCACGGCCTCGATCACCACCCCGACGCCCTTGGGCTGCAACACCTCGTCGAGCGCGTTGGCGATCTGCTCGCCGAGACGCTCCTGCACCTGGAGCCGGCGCGCAAACACTTCCACCACGCGCGGCAACTTGGACAGGCCGACGATCCTGCCGTTGGGAATGTAGGCCACATGCACCTTGCCGAAGAACGGCAGCATGTGATGCTCGCACATCGAATACATCTCGATGTCACGCACCATCACCATGTTCTCGTGACTCTCCTCGAACATCGCGTCGCCGATCACCTGGCGGGCATCGAGGTCGTAGCCACGGGTCAGCCACGCCATCGACTTCGCCACGCGGCTGGGCGTCTTGAGCAGCCCATCGCGTGCCGGGTCCTCGCCCAGCATCTCCAGCTGGCGACGAACGAGCCCTTCGAATTCCACCTGCGTCGCGTTGTCGGTCTCCATGTCGTCGGCATCGACCGTCGCCATGCTTCCGCGCGCCGCCAATATCGGTCGGATCACGTTCTTACTCCCCATCGTAGTCGACATAGTTGTTCTCGGTTTCCCAGAGTCGCAGCCGCACCAGCTTGCCGGGCGCCACGACCGGTTCCAGCACGCGCCACATGCCCACGACGACGTTCTCCGTCGTCGGATTCACGCCCTGCATGTAGGGCACATCGATGTTGAAATTGCGGTGGTCGGTGACATCGACCACATGCCGTTCCACCGTGTCGCGCAGCAACCCCAGGTCGATCACGTAACCGGTGCGCTCGTCGATCGGCCCCTTGACGGAAACGGCGAGCGTATAGTTGTGCCCGTGCCAGTTCGGATTGTTGCACTTGCCGAACAGGCGGGTGTTCTCCTCGTCGGAGAGGGCGGGATTGTGCACGCGGTGGGCCGCATTGAAGCGCAGCAGTCGCGTCGCGGTAACTATTGGCATATCAGACAAACGGCACGAAAGGGGGAGTGGTTCCATCCCCAAACTCGTTCCTCAGGTTGGCGCGGGCAAGGCGCGGGCCGGAAAACACGAAAGCCCCGCCGATTGGCGGGGCTTTCGCAAAACATGCGGAACGAAGAGGAGGTCTTGAAGCCCAAAGAATACTGATAAGCTCCTCACCACGCGGTCGCCTTCCCCGCACTGGGGCATGACGTGAACGCAGTCTGTCGGAGCTTTTCTTAGGACTTATCGGCTCAAGAGGTAATTCTCTCCGCCCCGCACATGATTCGGGTATCGACCCACGCGGGCCGTACCACCCGCCGACAGTGTAAATGGTGCGCTACGGCGCGCGCAATGCGAGATTACCACATGGACTTTTACATGCTTGCCGGAATGGTGATGCTCATCGCGTGGGGCGGCATCACATACACGACCGATGCCCCGGGATGGGTTCACCTGATGCTGACTGGGGGTGTCTTCTTGATCATCTGGCGCATTGTCGTGCGCGGCACGCCGTCCGGTCCAGACCACAAGCGCTAGGCGTGCCGTTCTAGATCTCCCAGTTCGAGAGCACCATGCCCTCGAGCGGCGGGACTTCATGCCACCCGTGGGCGCTCATCCGCAGGTCGGTCCAGCGCACCCGTGCACCGAGCGCGACCAGCGTGCGATACGCGTCGGGGTAGTCGCCCTGGAGGCGAATCGAGACGCGGCGGGTCCCGGTGCGACGTGCGAGATCCGCCAAGCCACCCACCAGCGGCGGGAGGCCGCTCCGTCGCTCGAGGACGAGCTTGAGCACGCGCAGCTCGTCGCGCGTGCGCCCTTCCACGAGCGGCACGGTGTGACAGACGGCAAAACCGGTGGGCGCCTCGAGCGGGCCCAAAATCATCGTATCGCCAAGCGCCAGCCGATCGGTGAGTTCCAGCTCGCGGGTGAAGTCATACCCGGGCATGACGCGCATCGTGAGATCCCGACAGGCCACCAACGCGGCCTCCTTTTCGAGCGACGAGAGCCGTGACAGCAGCAGCGGCACGCGTTCGCCGAGGGCCGCATCGAGCGTCAACGTGACCGTGAGATGACCGGGGACGAAGCCGAGGTTCGAGTAGAACCCGATGTTGTCCATCGTGCGGGGCATCGTCTCCAGCCCGATCACTTTCACCGACTGCTGACGCAGCCAGCGCATCCCGCTCTGTACGATGGTCTTGCCGAGCCCCGCGCCCTGGCTGTCGGGACGAACGCACAGCGGCCCCATCCAGCCTTCGGTACCGGAGTGGTGCACAATGTTGAAGGCCGCGATGCGCCCGCGCTCATCGCGCCAGCACAGCGCGCCGTCACCGGCATCTTCGATCGCATAGCGCCAGATCGCCGGATTGAGCGGCGGTACACGCACGCCCGTCATGCCATCCTTCCGATAGCGGTCGGTGAACGCTTCCGCGAACACGTCGTTGAGTTGCGGGATGTCGTCGACGCTCGCGACGAGCGGTCCCTCGAGCGGACGCGCGCCGCGCCCGCTGCGCGTCGATAGGGTCATGGGGTTGCCAGCGAGAGGGAATCATCAGTGCCGACGCCGAAGGGATCACGGTCGAGCGCTTCGTGAGGCACCCCGGGGGCACTTGTGTGCACGACACTGCACCCGCGCGCTTCGTCGAAGCGCACGAGCAGCACGCGATCGAGCCCTTCGCGCACTTGCTCGATGTGCGTGATCACGATGACCTGCTCGAAGCGGTGATGCAGATGCCGGAGGAGCTCGATCACATTCGCCCGGCGCGTTTCGTCGAGCGAGCCGAAGACTTCATCGAGAATCAACAGCGAGAAGGCCTGCCCGGCCCGTTCGGCGATCATCTGCGAGATCGCCAGCCGCAGCACGAGATTGCACAAGTCCTCTTCGCCACCGGAGATGACGGGCTTGGGTAATCCCTCCTCCATCACCAGCACTTTGTACTCCTCGTCGAACTCGAGGGCACTGTAGCGGCCGTCGGTGAGGCCGTCGAGGAACCCGCTGGCGATCTCGGCCAGCTCGGGACGGAGCTGGAAGTTGAGATCGGTCCGGAGGTCGGTCAGCGCACGGTCAAGCTCATCATGCAGCCGCTTGTCCGTCTCGAGCGCATCGAGCGTCTCCTGCAGACGTGCGAGGTCCCGGCGTCCCTGCTCGGCACTGTCGAGCGCCGCGCGCGCCCGCTCCGCCTCACCAGCGGCACTGACGGCGTCGAGTTCCGCACGACGGGCCTCCGCCGACGCCCGCTCATGCGCCTCTCGCACCCGCTGGTACGCCGTGTCGTCCATCCCCAGCGCCGTGCGCTGCCGCTCGAGGTCGACGACCTGCGTGCGTGCCGCGTCGCGCAGGGCCGTGATGCGCCATCGCTCCGTGCGCGTGACGTCCTCGCGTTCCACGAGCCCGCCCACCCGCGCCGCCTTCGTTTCAAGCTCCTGCAGCCGCGCGACGTCCTCGCGCAGGGTGCGGTGCCGCTGGGCCTCGTAGCCCAACGGCAGTGCAGCCAGCTGCGTCATCGCCTGGGCAAGTCGTGTGGCCAACTCGGTGCGCAAATCGGCGACCTGGAGGGCTTCCGTCAGCGCGTTCTGAATACGCAGCAACCGCCGCTCGGCAGCTGCCAGCTCCGTCTGCATCGTGCGCCGCTGCTCGTCCATCGTGTCGATGGCCGTCGGCACCGCGGCGAGTTGTTCGACCCGCTGCCGGTAGTAATTGCCATCGATCCGCACGGTCTCGATCTGCTCATTCAGCAACTCGACGACGCCCCGATACGAGGCGCCAAGCGGCCGCCCGCAGGTCGGGCACGGCGATTCCTCGCCGAGTCCTTCGAGGGTGTCGCGCTGCTCCGTCAATTCCGCGTATTGTCGACGAAGGCCATCCAGACGCGTCTCCGCCTCCTGACCGTCCCTCGCCCACGCGGTGCGTTCACTCTCGAGCGTGCGCTCCACGTCGGTCAGGGCACCGCGCAGCGTCGCGATCTGCTGCTGCGTATCGCGCTCCAACGTCGGCGCCGACTCCAGGCGCACGGCGCGCTCGGCAAGCTTCGCATCGTCCTCGGCCGCCGTACGCACCCGCTCCATGAGCGCCTGACGTGGCGCGTCGGCGGCGGCGAGCTGCTCGAGGGTTTCCAGTTCCGCCCGCAGCACCGGCAAGGGGAGAATGGCGTCACGCAACGGCGCCAGCTCACCATGGGCCACGGCGACCGCATCGAGCTCGCGATCAAGCCGCTCCACGTCGCGCGCAAAGCCTATCGCTTCGCTTTCCGCCACGCGCAGCTCGGCCTGCAACTGCTGCATCTGGTCGCGTTGCGCCTGCGCATCGATCCACTGCGGCGCCAGCGCCGCCAGTCGATCCGCCGTGCTCACTTGCACCACGGCGGCCTCCGCCGCGCGCGTGCGCGACACGGCCAGACGCGCTTCGGCATCGGCGACACCGCGCCAGATCGCATCGGCGTCGGGCATCCCCTGCTTCAGGCCGTTGATCTCCGCCATGAGGGCACGGCGGCGCTCGCGCGCGATTTCCTGCGCGCCGCTGATCCGGTCGTAGCCCAGCACGCGCGACAGGAAACGCGCCCGCTCGGCCGCACCGAGCGACGCCATGACGTCGAGTTCCTTCTGCCCGGTGAAGTAGGTGTGAAAGAACTCCGAGCGCGTCATGCCGAGCCGACGCTGCAGCAGTTCGGTGGCACCGGTGATCGTGTTGGCGATGGGCACGTCGCCGCCGTCGAGGAACACCTCGGCGTTGGTGAGTCCGCGTATCACGCGATAGCGGTGCCCGGCCAGCTCGAACTCCAGCTCCACCTTCACCGACGCGCGCGGTGCCGCGCGCGAGAAGCGAATCGAATCGCGTGTGCCACGGGCGGCGGGGGTACCGTACAGCGACCACGCGATCGCTTCCAGCAGCGTCGACTTGCCGGAGCCGTTGGGGCCGATGATGCCCGTCAGGCCCCGCTCGAACTCGATGCGCGTGTCGGCATGCTGGCGGAAATTCTGCAGACGCAGTGAGAGCAATCGCATCGATCAGCTCTCCAGCACGGGGAGGGCCGCCATTGCCGCGTCCTCCGCTTGCTGCAGATAGCGCAGCCCCAGCGACACCAAGTGTTCGCGATTCACACCCGGGGGTAACGGGCGCTCGTTCAAGCGCTCTGCCACCAGCTCCGGTAACGTGGCGCGACGACCGGGGGCACCGTCTCCCTTGCCGCGGCGCGCGAGCACCTCGGGGCGCCGCGTATCGAGATGGAAGTGCATCGCGCGCTTGCGATACTCCCTCAACGCGTCGTGGTTGAGTTCGCGCACGATGTGCCGCGCGATGTTGCGCACGGTGACGCGCACGACGCGATCGTCGATACCGCCGATGGCGCTGTCCACGCGCGCGCGCAGTGCGCTGTCGACCTCAGCCGCCCCCATGCCGCTGGCATCGATCGGTTCGAGGTCGAGCAACGGCCGTGACGGCGCCACCGGATGGAAACGATGTGCGCCCGAGACGAGATCGTGCTCGATGAATCCCTTGCCGGGGATGCGCTGCTCGCGCTCTTCGCGCAGCTCGCCCCACGGATTCGAACTCGTGTAGTCGAGCGACCCGCTGTAGTACGCGCGC
Source organism: Gemmatimonadota bacterium (assembly GCA_947457715.1). Next base: position 7,387 of record CANGXK010000009.1, on the reverse strand, counting down.
GTGGCCACTTCGCGGTAGACATGGTAGTGCCCGAGAGCGACGTAGCTCCACTGCTCCGCATGCAGCTCGGCCGGATCGATTTCGATCGCGGCGCGATCGGCCGGCGCGGCGTGCGCGGGCAGCATCCCGGCGATCTCGCCGTGCAGCAGCAGCACGGTGTGCTCGAAACCGTCGGGCGGCAGGAAGGGTGGCCGGTCGATGCCGGGGACATCGGGCACGGCCAGCACGGCCAGCGACCGATCGGCGAAGGTGAAGAGCTCCGCTCTGGCATCGGCCACATGCACGCCGATCTCGCGGAAGAGCCGAAGGATGCAGCCGGTTTCCGACGTGCGGGGCGCGTCGTGATTGCCCGCCACCATCACGATCGGCGTGTCGGGGAGACGATCGCGCAACGCGGAAAAGGTGCGGAACGCATGCAGGATCGCCGGATTCGACGGGCGCACGGTGTGAAACACATCGCCGCCCACGACGATCAGGTCGGGTGCGCAGTCGATGATCTGCGCGACGGCACGGGAAGCCGTGGCCGCGACGTCAGCTTCGCGCTGGTTGATTCCCGTCGGCGTGAGCCGCTGATACTGGCGGAATCCGAGATGGAGATCGGCGAGATGGACCAGGCGCATGCTGCAAGCTACCGAGCGCCCCCGCCCGCATGCACTAGCGGACCCGAATGCGCTGCACGATGCGCAGATCGAGCAGCATGGGCCGGGATGATTCGGCGGGCCCCGGGGTCACTTCCGACTGCACATCGATCACGGTGCGGGCCTCGACGATCCAGGCGCGGAGCCGGTCGAGCACCATCGTCCCACGCACCGTCCCGGCGGTGACGACGCGCGTGCCGGCGGGGAGTTCGCGTGCCGCCCCGTCGCGCCGCAGCTCGCCGTCCATCGAGATCCAGGCGCTTCGCCCGCCCTGCGTGAGCGAATCGAGGCGAAAGCGTGTGTGCACCACGCCATCGGCGCGATAGCCACTGAGCGGCAACGAGGGCAGGACGATATCGCGCTCCCAGCGCTCGCCGACGCGCACCGCTCCCGCCGGGAGGAGCGCCGGCATCGAGGCCAGCGTGGCCCCGAGCTCCATCGCCCCCGGCGGGGGATCGCTCACGCGCATGGCCCCATCGGGCGTCACGCGCACGCGGACCTGCCGTCCGTCGGCGGGGAGTGGAAGGGTCTGGAGAGGTCCCGGTTCGGAGGCCGGGCCCGCCCACATCGACATCGAATCCGTGGTCGCAAGCAGCGTGGTCGATGCAAGGTCGCTCGCGGCGACCAGTGAGTGCGCATACATCACGAGCTTCGTCACGCGCGATGACGCGCGCGCACGGCGAGGCCCATAGTCGGGCGACTTGGTGACCGGCGGTCGTCCGGCGGCGGCATGCCGTCCGCCGAGGCCGGTGCCGGCGGGCACCGACGAGTCGCCCGGCCGGCCGCTCATCTCGATCGTCTGCTCCATCTGCAGACGCAACGTGTCACCGACACGGGGCCGCACGAGCAACGCCACGCCCTCGGGGCCGACGCGCACCGACTGGGCGGCCAGGGCCGGCGCGCCACCGCCCACCATCGCGCCGACGCTGGTCAGCGCCGCGCAGAGGCGGGCCATCAGCCAGCCGCGGGAGCCGAGCGCCGCCGTCATCCGCCGTACTCGTCGGGTGAGAACGCACGCAATGCGCGTGGACGCGGTGTCACCGCCTCGACTTCGCTGGCACTTGGACGCGCCCGACGCGCGAGTTCACGCGCAAAGGCACGCTTCACGTCGTCCGGACGGCTACGCACCACCGCATTGCGCGCCGCGAGCACGACGTGCTCGTCGTACAGGAGAATCGTCTGCTGCACGAAGCCGAGTTCGATGCTGTCGTCCATCCGGCGCAATTCCCGCGTGACCGCCTGCGCGAGTGACGGCTCGGGGGCCTGCGGGAACCGTTCCACACCTTCGCGTCCCGACATCACCGCCGGACGCGGAAAGCGCACAAATACGGGCTGTGTGAAATGCGGATGACGCACCATGAGCTGTCCTTTGTCGAGCGTCGCCATGCGCGCCTTGATGGCGGGGCTCAGCACCTGATATCCCGGTGATGCGAGCTCGTCGCCATCCATGCGTCCGTACAACGCCGTGCCGGCATTGCCCGTCACGCGACGATGCACCTGCGAGCGGAATTGCTGGGCACCGAACAGCACCAGACCGAGGTAGCGGCCCCGCTCAGCGATATCGAGCAGCATTTTGCGGACGTACGTATCGGGACCATCATGAGGCGCATACTTGTTGAGCTCATCGACGAAGACAATGACGTGATCCACGCCGAGGTCCCGTCGCTCGAGTTGTTCACGCAGCCGGGACACCACCCGGGCGAAGACGAGATCCTGCGCGTCTTCCTCCACGTTGGCGACATCGATCACGTACACCGCGCGATCCACAAAGCTCCCGAATGGCAGATCTGACACGGCGCCATCGTCGGTCACGAGGCCCGCGCATCGCGTCGACAGATTGGACAACCGGTTCCGGACTTTGCGCACCGTGGCCGCGTGGTGCGTGCGCCACGTATCCCCACTCGAATCCTCGAGCTTCCGCAGCACGTCCCGGAACCACGCATCGAGGTCAGCGAATGACTGCACGCGATGGGTGCGCGAGAACCCGGGCTCTTCAAAGTCCTTCCCGACGACGCGCTCGCGAATGAAGTCGATGAGCGCGTCGGCCTTCGCATCGAGATCGTCTTTGTTCAGCAGCACTTCCGCAAACTGCAGTACTTCGCCAAGCCCCCACGTGAGCGGCGACACACTGTCGGCGAGCGCGGGGTGCGAGCGCAGCGTGTTCAACGCGAAGCCGCGCGCAGTGAACGGCGCGTAGTAGCGCACATCCTGAAAGGGCGTGGGCGGCACGCCGAGCAGGTCGTACAGCTCGAGATCGGCCGGCTCGAGCTTCCCTGGCTGATCAAGAAAGCACAGGTCCGGCCCCTTCACGTTGAAGCAGACGGCGGCCACCGTGCCGCGATGCGCGGGGAAGTGCGCGAAGATCGACTGCAGCAGCCACTCGATCGCACTCGTTTTCGTGGCGAGCCCCGAGACCCCGGAAATATTCAGGTGCGCCGCTTCCGGCCCCACCAGAAAATCCGCATCGAGGTAGATCGGTGAGCGCATGCCACCCGCGCGGTACACGCCGACCGGAATGCCCGTCGCCGAGTCGCCCGTGATGTACCCGTCCATCCGGAGCGCGACGGCGACATCGGCATCGTCGGCGAGATAGACCGCGCCGAGCGGCACCGGCTGCAACGGCTCTTCGGGGATGTGCCGCAGTACCGACGCCGTGTACAGCCGGATCTCGGTGCGGTCGGTATGCGACAGCGGCCCGTGCGAGGGCCGCCCGTCGTGTCCCAGCACATCGTGCAGCGGCGACTGCAGATCGCTGTAGCTGAAGCCTTCCACCACCACGCCGTACACCCGCGGGATCACCGCCTCGACGGGCATGTTCCCCTCAACGCGCACGATGGTGCCGATGCCGATCGGGGCATCGATCGCCGTCCAGAAGTGAAACTCGTGCGGCGTATTGGGCTTCTTCTCCGTCGCGACGACCCGGCCGAGCGGGAGCGACACGGCGTCTGGTGCCGCGTCGGACGCGGCACCGGGAACTACGGAAGGCGGGATCACGGCGTCACGATGAAGAAGGTCAGGTACCAACGAGTGCATCGAGGTACATCTCACAGGCATGAATGCCGTACGTGAGGGTATCCCATCGCGGATCGGGAAGCGAGAGCGGCGCCCGCTCGGCGAGGATGCCGGCGGAAATCCGGTCAACGTGCGCCGTGAGCCGATCACGCGCATGGTCCTCGACGTGTTCCGGATCCAGCAGGTCGGCGGGCGGCGCAATCTCCACACGGACCAGCCCATGCAGCGGATCACCACCGGCGGCCGTTCGGAGCCGCAGATACCAGCTGGCCACGGCCCGACGGGGACGATGCCCCACGAGAAAGGCCGGCGACCGCTCGGCCTCGGCCAGCGCGAGGACCGATTCCACCTGATCCACGCTGCCGTACAGCGTCGTGTGCGACTTGACCACACCGAATGCCGTGGCCCGTTCGTCCACGGCCAGATTGCCGGCAATCCCCCCGTCGATCCAGAGCCATCGTGATTCACGGCGGCACCACTCGGCCGCCAGGCGTCGCTCGAGCCCTTCGCGTTCCAGCGCCACCAGATCCAGCGCCCGTGCCCGCAGCACGAATGGGTGCACGGGCAGCGCCTCGTCGGCCAATGCCGCGGTGATGTCCACCACGGGGACCCCGCTCTCCACGAGTTGGTTCCACGCCGTGTCGCCCAGCTTGCCGCGCGAGGCGAAGAGCGCGCGACGGACACGCGGATCGCGCCAGGTCTGCAGGCGCCGCTCCACGCGTTCGCGGACGGCGGCCGCCACCGACGCGTAGATCAGCGGCGAGCCAGACCGGTACCCCACAATCCGGCTGCGCTGCACGCCGTCCAGGAAGGCCGACACCAACGGTTCGGCCGGGATGGCGATGGCGCGCGCCCCGGGCGACTCCAGCCGGACGCATGGGGCAACCGTGGGCGGATCGGTCCGCATCGCCATGCGCTCGAGCGGCGGCCCGCTGCCGGCGGCGGCAAGCGCTCCGTCACCGAACAGCGCCCGCAGGGTACTGAGGGCGCGGCGGAGCGAAGGGTCGGCAGATGGGCGGTCGTCGGGCTCGTGGGTCACGTGGGGCACGCTAGCGGGGCCGACGGCATCCGACAATCTGCCCGGTGGTGGACATCCGTGCGCCGGTCCACGAAACTCACTGCGTGCGACTCTTCCGCCGTTCCTCCGCGCCCGCCCCGCGACTCTGCAGGGTGGCCCTTTGCTCCCTTCCCCTCGGGCTCGCGCTCGTTGGGGCGGCCTGCGACACCACCGCGCAGGTGAAAGAGGCGCTCATGGCCGACCAGGGGGATCCGGTGTGGCGGGACGACAGCATACGGCTCGCCACGCATCCGGCCGTGCTCTTCCGCGTCACCCGGGACAGCGCCGGCGCGCGCATCGTGCCGTTGGCGACGATGGGACCGCAGGGGGCCCGTCTGCTCACGCTGAGTGACCGCGGATGGCGATCGTTCGATCTCGACTACCTGCAGAGCGGTCACGCGCTCACGCCGTACCGCAATGCCCGGCCGTTACCGCCGGTCCCGATGACGCGGGGCATGTGGGAGGGGGCGCCGCTGGACACGATTCGCGGCTGCGCCATCATTCTCCCCGGGGCCCTGGCCCCGCTGCCTCCGGGCGTGGAGTTTTTCACCAGCGGCCAACGTCCGCCCATCAGGCCGGTGACTGCATTGTCGGCGGGCGAGTTGCAGACGGCCGTCGAGGCGATTCCGACGCTCATGGCGCCGGCGGCGGGCATCTCAACGACCATGCTGCCGCGCTATCGGCGCGAGTTGTACGTCGCAGAAACCGGCAACGGCCCCCGTCCCACGATCGTCGTGGTGTACGACGATCCCGAAGTCGTCGACGACAGCGTACGCCAGATCGGCGCCCGCCCGCGTCATCTCGTGGTCGTGCTGGACAAGGGCGTGTTCGGCTACAAGCCGACGTTCATCTACACGACGTTGGGCAACAAACGCTCCCCGCCGCGGTACCGCTATCTCGACCACATCGACGTCGACGACGACGGCACGTCCGAGCTGTTCTTCGGCCTCCGCAGCACGGACGCTCCGCTGTACACGATCGTGCTGCGCTACGAAGCGGATGCGTGGCGCGAACGGCTGCGCAACGAACGCCGGCGCTGCCACGCGTGATCCCGTGTGCTGCGCGCGGGATCCCGCGTGCAATCGCTCACGGCGCACGAAACGCTCACTCGATGCCGATATCCCAGGCCTGCTCGAGATCGTTCCGGCTGTACGTGCGAAACGCCGTCAGCGTCTGGGTACGGATGATACCCGGGACTTTCGCGAACTCCTCGGTCACCACCGTCGCGATGCGCTCGAGATCCGGGACGCGCACGATCGCCACCAGATCCCACGCGCCCGAGACGGAATAGACCTCGCTGACGCCGTCGATGCCGGCCAGCGCGGTGGCACAGACGGGAATGCTCTTCGGATCGGCCTGTACCAGCACAATGGTCGTGATCATGTATCGCCTCGTAGTCGTGGATGAGTCGTGGGTCTGGTCAGGCGCCGGTGAGGCAACGGGCGATGCGCGTGAGGCCGTCCACCGCGACCGATTCGGTCGTGGCATAGCTGGCACGGATCCAGTCGGGCGTGAGGAAGGCGCTGCCGGGCACAACCGCGACCTGCTGCTCTTCGAGCACCGCCGCCGCGAACGCCGCGCCCGCGTCGGCCGCCCCGCGAAAGCCGGCGACGTTGATGTACAGATAGAAGGCACCGGCCGGCTGCACGTAGTGCACCGTCGGGAACGCGGCGAGGGCCGCCACCACGGCATCGCGGCGCTGGCGGAATTCCTTCACCATGTGCGAAACCGCCGCATCCGCTTCGTCCGTGCGGGCCATCGCGGCCAGCGCCGCGTGCTGCGACACCGCCGCCGGATTCGAGGTCGTGTGTGACTGGAAGGCCGTCATCGCCTTCGACACCGCGAGGGGCGCGATCGTCCAACCGATGCGCCAGCCGGTCATCGCGTACGCCTTCGCGACGCCGTTGATCACGATGAGATTGTCGCGCGTCTTCGCGACTTCGAGCGACGATTGCGCGCCGCCTTCGTACGCAATGCGCAGGTAGATCTCGTCGGCCAGCACCCACCAGCCCTTCTCCGACGCGAGGTCGAGAATCGCGGTGAGTTCCTGACGGGTGTAGACCGCGCCGGTCGGGTTGCTCGGTGAATTGAGCATGAGCCCTGTGGTGCGCGGTGTGGCCGCCGCCGCCAATTGTGCCGCAGTGACCTTGAGGTCGTTGGATGCCTCGCCAAACACCGGCACGGAGACGGCGCGCGCCAGTTCGACCATTTCGTAATAGCTCGTCCACGCCGGCGTCGGGATCAACACCTCGTCACCCGGTCCGAAGCAGCACATGCAGGCGTTGAAGAGCGACTGTTTGGAGCCGCTCGACACCACGATTTCGGCGGCCGTGATCGGTGCGCCGTGCGCCCACAACCGATTGGCGTCGGCGGCGATCGCCTCGCGCAGCGGCAGGATACCCTCGGTCGCCGTGTACCGGGTCGCGCCCGCCTCCACCGCGGCGGCAGCCGCCTGCCGAATGAACGCCGGCGTGTCGAAATCGGGCTCTCCGGCGCCGAGATCGATGATCGCGTGTCCAGCGGCCTTGAGCGCCCGGGCCTTGGCGGCAACCGCCAGCGTCGCGGACTCCTTCATGCGGGCGATGTTGGCGGACGGCTGAAAGACCAGAGGCATGGTGGCAGGGCGGAACGGAGGTGAATGGAACCGGAAACCCACGGCCCCCCTGCAGTTCGGGACTGG
>CANGXK010000008.1 GCA_947457715.1 Gemmatimonadota bacterium | reverse complement strand
TGGTGTCCGTTTGTATCGGTTGCTGTCCGTTCAGGCTGGAATCGTCTGTTTCCGTTGTTATCCGTGACCCGCCACAGGCATTACCGGGCAGCTGGACGGGATCACGCAGGCTGGCGCGGCCCGTCCGCGGGGCTAGCTTTCAGGTTTACCTCCCCGTTCGGCAGTGTCATCGCCGGCGAAGATTTACACGGAGTCAACGCATGGCTGATGTGACCTGCTCGCGATGTGGTCAGACCCGAGAGGGATTCGAACGTCCTCCGTTTCCCGGCGCCGTGGGTGCCAGAATTCTGGGGGAAATCTGCAAGGATTGCTGGGCGCAGTGGCTCAAGCAGCAAACCATGCTGATCAATCACTACGGACTCAATGTTATGGATCCGCAGGCGCGGACCTTTCTCACTCGCAACATGGACGCCTTTCTATTCAAGAAGGGCGATGCCGAAGACGTGGACACGACCAAGCAGGGTACGATCAACTGGTGAGTTCGCGACGTCGCACAAACGAAACGCCCCGCCCGGATGCATCCGAGCGGGGCGTTCTCATGATGACTGTGTGCGGTTCAATTCACGCCCGCGATGTAGCGGGCAAGACGGCCGCAACTCGCGCACGTCAGCGTGACGTGTGAATTCTGGGCCGGTGGATGCAGGACGGGATCACGCTCGATATGACCCTCGCAAGACGGACAGCTGAGAGGAAGTCCAGTGCGGTCGGCCGCAATCAAATGCAGCGCCTGCGCTGGGTTGTAGGTGTTCGGACGTGGCTTACGCATCCCGCCTCCTCGCGCAAAGTGCGTCGGCCAAGATCCAGCGGCCGACACGAAAAAATGTAAAACACCCTTGCGGAATCCGGCACCATCGACACCAAAACTTCATTTCCGGGATTAACCGTCTATCCAGAAAAAGATGGTTTTCTATTCGGAACCGTGCAGTAGGACCGAGCCCACCACGACCGCGAAGTCATTCCCAGGGTGCGGGGCGACGCCAGAGCTTCCTGCCCAAACGCCAAGAACGCTTTGCGGAGATTTCGGTGTCCGTGCCCGGGGGGAAGAGCTCCGGATCGGCCAGTTCATCAACCATGTCCGTGGCCTTCGCCGAGGCCTCGTCGGCCCAGTGGACGATCTCCGCTTCCACCGTCATGGGTTGCACCGGGCTGCCGAATTCGAGTGCACCGTGATGAGACAGGATGAAATGCAGCAACTCGTCGCGCTGCGCGATGGATAGTTGCAGGGACGAGTCGCGGAGCTTCCGGTCGAACATCAGGGCCCCGAGGGTGACGTGTCCGAGAAGCATGCCGGTGGGGGTGTGGGCGAAGCCCTCAGGAGAGGTCGAATACGCCTCCACTTTCCCGATATCGTGCAGCATGGCGCCGGCGACGGCCAGATCGGCATTGGCCTTCCTGACCGTCGTCGCGATCGTCTTGGCGATCTTCGTCACCTCGAACACATGCAGCAACAGGCCGCCCAACTGGGAATGGTGGCCATTCACCGCTCCCGGCGTGCGCTCGAATCGCACCCGGAATTCATCGTCGGCGAAAAATAAGTCGACCGCCGCCCGCACCGTGGGTGAGCTGATCTTGGCGCGCAGCTCGTCGAAGGCATCCCAGACCCGATCGGTTTCAACGTCGATGCGTGGGAGAAACTCCGTCGGGTCGAACTGGTCCGACGGAAGCACCCGCAGCGGCGCGGTCACCGTCAACTGCCGCTTGCCGGCCCCCTTGTCGCCGAACGTGCCGATATCGCCGATCACCTGCACCACCTTGCCGCGGTCGGCACCGAGGCACCAATCCAGCTTCTCCGACCAGATCGGCGCCGTCTCGATACTTCCCGAGCCATTGGCCAGGGTGAGCACCACGAACGGCATTCCCGCCTTCGTCATCTTCTCGGCGCGGTCGCGCACGAGGAACTCATGTTGTACCCGGTCGCCCACGGCGGCGGTACGAAGATCGAATCTCGACATGCCGAAAACTCGTGGAGGCGTCTGACGGAGGGAAGGTCAGCACGCGCCCTTGCGCGGCGCGCCCATGATGGAGAGGCTTGACGGTATGGCAACCAGTACGCGTCCTGATCCGACGGCGTCGGACACGCCCCCCAACTCCGAAGCGCACGAGCTGCAGTTGGATGACGCGTCTCTTGCTGCGCTCCGGCTCTGGGTGATCATGTCTCGTGCCCACGCGGCAATTGCCGCCCACGCCACGGCCGACGTGGCACGCCATGGGTTGACGCTCGCCGAGTTCGGAATCCTCGAAGCGCTCTATCATCGGGGGCCGATGCTCCTGGGCGAAGTGCAGCGCCGCATACTCGTGTCGAGTGGGGGCATCACCTTCCTGGTCGACCGGCTGACCGCCAAGGGACTCGTGGAGCGAAGGACCTGCCCCGAAGATCGTCGGGCACGATATGCCGCGCTCACACCGTGCGGTACCGAACTGGTCGCGCGGATCTTTCCGGAGCATGCTGCGTTGCTGACTCAGATCATGGAGGGCCTGAGTATCGACGAGCAGTCCACCGCCGCCGATCTCCTGCGTGCGCTTGGACTGTACTCCGCTGGCGGACCACACATGGCGCACGATATCGGCTGACGGACACCAACAGCTTCGCGCTCAGGCGGCGTAAATCACGTCGCCATCAGCGTCAATTCCCAACTCCTGCTGGCCCCCGCCGACGTCGGTGTCGATGAAGCGCACGTCGATCGAACGCGGGCGCTCGATGAACGGGGTCAGCAGGAATGCAATGATGAGGACAGGCCTAAGTGGTCAGTTCTTCCAGTCAGCGAGGAATAGGTTCGTTTCGCCTGGCTTCGCATCATGACGGTTTGAGGCCCAGATCAGCGACTTGCCGTCGGGGCTGAACATCGGGAAGCCGTCGAAATCTTCGTGCGTGGTCAGACGCTCGAGACCCGTGCCATCAACGTTCACGAGAAACAGATCGAAGTTGCGGCTGCGCGGATTGCGGTGGTTCGACGAGAAGATGATGCGCTTTCCGTCGGGCGTCCACGACGGTCCGAAATTCGCACCGCCGAGCTTGGTGATCTGTGTCTGGTCGGAGCCGTCGGCGTTCATGACGAAGAGCTCCATGCGGTTCGGGCGGATCATGCGCTTGCCGAGGAGGTCCTGATAGGCCTTGAGCTCGGCGGGATCGGTGTAGTGCCAGGCACGATACACGATCTTCTTGCCGTCGGGCGACCACCACGGACCACCATCGTATCCCGGCGTCGTGGTCAGGCGCTTCACGTTGGTGCCGTCGACATTCATCGTGTAGATGTCGAGGTCACCGTCCTTGAGCGACGTGAACACGATCGACGTGCCGTCGGGTGAGAGCACACCCTCGGCGGTGTACACGCCGTAGTTGGTGAGGCGCTGGAGATCCTTGCCGTCGCGGCCGACAGTGTAGATGTCGAACGGATCGATGCCCCACACGTAGCCCTGCGACGGATCCGGCTTCACCGGGCACGCGCTGTCGGCGGCGTGCGTGGAAGCGAAGAAGAGGCGCTGGCTGCCCGGCAGGAACCATCCACAGGTGGTCTTGCCGCCGACGGAGACCTTGGTGAGCCCCGACCCGTCGCGGCGCATGACGTACTGCTGATCGCAGGTGCGGCCGTCTCGGGTGGACTGGAAGGTGATCCACTGGCCGTCGGCGCTGAAATACGCTTCGGCATTCTCGCCGCCATTCGTGAGCTGGCGGATGTTCGAGATGTGCGATTCGCCGCTGTCGGGGGCGATGACGTCGCCTATCGGGGCGGCGTTGGTGGCCGCACTGGAGCGCGACGTCGAGGTGCAGGCCGCCGCGAGGCTGGCAACTGCAACGAGGATCGGAAGGGGGGTAAAAATACGCATGGGCTGAACCGTAGAGAGGTTCAGCCCATGCGGCAATTCAGTAGAGATACGGACGGCGATGAAGGCGCCTGCCGCGCCGGACGGTCAGTTCCCGCTGCGGCGGGCCACGCCGGCCTTGGTAACGGCCGGTGCGGCGCCGGCGGCGGCGAAGACGTCCTTCTGCGTGGCGGCCTTCTTGAGGAGGGTGATCGCGGCACGGAGCTGGTTGTCGTCCTTCAGGCTGCGACGACGTACGAGGGTGTCGCCGAAGGCGACCTTGGCCACGCGGTCTTCGATGGCGCGATCGATATCCGGCGCGCCGCCATCCCACACGGCTTTGTCGATCTTGACCGTGTCGGCCGTGAGCTTCTGGTAGAGTTCGTCGCGCCACGCCGGGTTTACGGTGAAATCGGGCTTCACCTTGCCCTTCTGGCCTTCCGCTATGACGGCGATCTGGTTGAAGTACTTCTGGAAGCTCGGGGCGATGGCACGACGAAACACCTGTTCGGCACTGGACAGCGTGTCCGGGGCGACGATCACGTCGGGGGTGATGGCGCCACCGCCGTACACTGTGCGCCCGCTCGCCGACTTGAAGGTCGGGCGCGCTTTCCGCACGGAATCCGTTTCCATGGAGTCGGGGAGCACTTCGGCGAACTGGCCATCCGCATTCATCTTGCGCTCCTTCTGGATGGAGCGACCCGACGGCGTAAACCATTTGCCCGTCGTGATCTTGAGGGCGTAGCCGCCGTCGAGATTGTACACGGACTGCACGAGGCCCTTGCCGAAGGACGTGGTGCCGAGCACCAGCGCGCGGTCGTAGTCCTGCAGGGCGCCGGCGACGATCTCGGACGCCGAGGCGGATCCGCCGTCGACGAGGACGATGAGCGGAACGTCCGGCGCAAGCGGATCACGTTCGGCGATGAACTTCTGAAATTCCCCGCGTCCGCGCACGGACAGCAGTTCCTTGCCCTTCGGCAGGAACAGGTTCGACATGGCGAAGGCCTCGTCGAGAATGCCGCCCGGATTGCCGCGCAGGTCGATGATGATACCCTTGGCGCCCTGTTTGCCGAGGGCGATCACCGAGTTGGCAATGTCTTCGGTCGTCTGCTCGGAGAATCGCTGAAGCGGGACGTAGCCGACCTTGTCCTCGATCATCATGGTGTACGGTACCGCAGGCACGGTGATCTGGGCGCGCTTGAAGCTCATCTTGATCGGCTGGACCGCACCAATACGGCCGAAGGTGACGCTGACCGGCGAGTCGATGGGACCGAGGAGCTTGTTCTGCACCTGCTGCGTGTTGAAGCCACGCGCATTGGTGGTGTCGATGATCATGATCTTGTCCCCTTCCTGCACACCACCACCCTCGGCGGGAGAGTTGGGGAAGACCTTATTGACGGTCACGTAATCGCCGACCTTCGAGATCTCCATGCCGATACCGGCATAGCGCCCGTTGGTGGTGCGCGAGAACTCTTCGAGCTGCTTGGGCGTGAACAGTTCGGTGTAGGGGTCGTTGAGTTCCTTCACCAGGCCGCGCGCTGCCTTTTCATAGAGTTGCTGCGCGTCGAGCGTGTCCACGTAACGCAGGGCGACGAACGTCAGCACCTGGTCGAGGAGCTGAGCTCCGCCACGCGTAGACCGCGCCTGCAGGGCAAAGCCCCCGGCGAGCACCGGGAGGAGGATCAGGCTGGCCAGAGCGGCCTTGCGGGTGCGTGTCATACGGCTGATCTCAAAGGAGGGACAGGAAGAACTCTCAAGAATACGTACGCCTGCCGGCCACCGCTGTTCCGGTGCGTGGCGGTCAGGTCTCTTCGCGGGGGCGGGAGCCGAGGACATAGTCCACGCTCCAGACCCGGTCGTACTGCCGAACGGTGATATCTCTCACCAATCCGGCACTCAGCAGCATTTCATGCGCCGGCTGTAAGACGCGTTGGAGGTGCGAAGGGTAGCGTTGTGTCAGGGGCAACTGCTCGGCCAGCCGTTCCAGCGGAACGCGCCAGGAGAGCCGACCGTCGGACCGGGCGACTTCGAGGATGCGATAGAGCCGACGGGCGACTGGGGACGGGAGGGCGTGGTAGCGAGCCGCCGACAGCGTAATCGTGTGACGCGCGGCGAGGTTGGCGCGAAGCGCCGCGGAGAGCGTCACACGGGCATCGCCGGGTTCACCGGCGGCCAGATTGCCGAACAGGTGGAGCTGCTCCCGATCGGCGACGCGTCGCCGCTGCACGGAGACGGTGCTGAGGACGGTGAAGCTGATGTTCGCATGGGCCGAGTGCGCCGACCAGTAGGCCCCGACCGATTCAAGCGTGGTGCGCTCGAGACGGGAGAGCGCCGCCCGCAGTTGCTCGTAGGTGCGGCCATCGGCGCGACGACCCATGGAGCGCAGGAAGGCGTGCAGGGTGAAGGTGATCGCGCCGTCGGCGGGCGCGCCCGCTTCGTTGTACCGGTGCAGCAGTTCGACGTAGACGTCCTGATCGAACGTGCCGGGGAGGCGATCGCCAGGGGCAGGGATGACACGCCATCGCCCACCGTTCTCGGTCGAGAACGACACGGGCGTATCGTCGGCGGAATCGCTCAGGCGAAAGAGCGGGAGCTCCTCGAGGGACCGGTCGAGGATCACCCCGCGCACGGCCGGGCGCCTGCGTGCTGCGAGTGTCATCGAGGGAGAAAGCTGTCCGCTCGACGGTATGGGCGCCAGTCTAGGCCAAGAACCCGACTACCTCGTGAGCAACTCGCGAATGGTCTCAGCGGTTGCTTCGAGGCAAACCGCGAGGCGATCGGGGGTGTGGTCGCCCATGTGGCCGATACGGAACGTACTGCTCTTGAGTTTGCCGTACCCGCCGCCAATGACGAAGCCGCGCTTCGCGACGCCCTTCACGATGTCATCGCCTTTGAGAGCGGCGGGTAGCGCAATAGCGGTCACGGTGCCGCTGCGCGCATTGTCCGGCGCATAGACACAGAACGACTCGCCGGTTTCATCGCGCAAGTCTCGCACCCACGCGTGCGTCATTGCCGCCATCTCGGCGTGGCGTGCCCAACGCGCTTCGATCGTCTCGCGCGCGATGTGTTCCCCCTGCACAGCGGTCGCGTACAGCAACGAAATCGCCGGCGTGCTTGGCGTCTGGTTCTTGTGCACGAACTCTTCGAATTCGACCATGTCGAAGTAAAGCCCGCGCGCCGTCGCCCGACTGGCTCGTTCGATATAACGGGTGGACGCGACTCCGAACGCCAGGCCGGGTGGCAGCGCGAGCGCCTTCTGTGAGCCCGTGAGCACGAAGTCGAGATCCCACGCATCGGTCTCGACCGGGACGCCCCCAATGCCGGTGACCGAGTCGACGAGCACGGCCGCGCCGTAGCGGTGCGCGAGGGCGGCCAGTTCCGGCAATGACGTCAGGGTGCCTGTGCTGGTTTCGGAGTGCACCACGGTGATGGCCGAGTACGGACGCGCGCGCAGGGCGCCCTCGACCACCTCGAACGGAACGGCCCGATGCCAGTCACCGCCGACTACGTGCGTCTCGCGGCCACAGGCCAGCGCGATGTTCGCGAAGCGTTCACTGAAGGCGCCGTTGACCATCGACAGGATCGGGCCCGGCGCCGCGCAGCGGATGGCGGCTTCCATGAGTCCAGTGGCGGACGAACTCGACACATACACCGGGCGGGTGGTCCGGAAAATCGGCCGCAATCCATCCTGAATGCGGGCGAAGAGCGCCTCGAAGAGCGCACCACGATGCGGCAGCATCGGCGCCAGCATCGCCTCCAGAACCTCGCGGCGCACCTCGGTGGGTCCGGGAAGGAAAAACGTGCCGAAGTCCGACATGACCTCTTACCTCGAGGATTCGAGATGAAAAAGCAGTGGGTACAACGCCGCGACGCTGTCGGCCTCGGCGTCGGCCACGGCCACGACAGTCGCCCGACGCGCGACGCCGGTATAGGCGATGAATCCCGTGACCACACCGCGCACGGCGGCGTCCGTCGAGCCGTCGCCGATCATCACCGTCGGTGTGGCCAAGGCAAGACGCTGCACGGTGAGCGGCTTTCCGCGCTGCGTCGCGAGCGGCTGATCGCCATCGAGCCGACTCATGGTGCCGTCGGTGTCACGCGTCAGCGAGACGGCATGGACGCGGTCGGTCGGTACGCCCAGCTGCAGCGCGACCGGGATGATCGCGCTGCGCAGGCCGCCACTGAGCAGATGCACCTGCGCGCCGCCGCGCTGCAGCCGGGTGATGAGCTCCTGCGCGCCGGATTCCAGCGATTCCCGATACGCGTCGGCCAGCGCGATCAGTTCGCCGGCGGTGGGGCGGATGCGCTCCAGTCGGCGCGTGTACACCGCCTCGATCGGGATCTCACCGGCCATCGCCTGCGCGGTGAGCGCCTCGCATTCCCGGGCGATCTCGGCACCGCGGAGCGCGGCGAGCCAGTCGATGCCTTCGATTGCACAAAGCGTGGAGTCGACGTCGAAGATGACTGTCTTGAATCGTGGGCGTCGAAGATCGACGGACGGAGCAATGGTGGTGGTGTTCACAGCACGTTGCCTTGCGCCAGCAGACCGAGGGGATCGAACTCACGCTTGATCGCGTGCATCACGCGCAGCTGTGCCGGGCTGGCCTGCATCGGCAGCCACCGGCGTTTGAGTTTGCCGATGCCGTGTTCCGCAGCGACCGTGCCACCCATCGCAATCACCTCTCGCAACGTTGCCTCGACCACGCGTTCGATGGTGTGCAACTCCTCGGCATCCTGCGCGATGAAGTTCTGATGCGGATGGCCGTTGCCGGCATGGCCATAGGCGATGCCCGACGTGACACCTGCCTCGGCGGCAAAGCGCCGGGCCATGTGCAGTGCTTCGGCGAGACGAGGATACGGCACGGCCCAGTCGGTGCTGACTTTGCGGCCGCCGAAGGGTCGTCGCGCCGCACCGCGTTCGTTCATCGTGGCAGGCACGGCGTGCCGCAGATGACGTGCGTCACGGAGCGCGGTCGCCGAGTCATAGACACGGATATCGGTGCTGAGCGCTGCGTGTGCGTCGGCGAGTTCGAGCCATGCTTCCAGCGGCAGTTCGTCGCTTGGCTGCGATTCGTCGGCACCGGTTTCCTCGACATAGACCATCGCCGTCGCGTTCGTGGCCCAGCTGGTGCTGCCCTCCGCCGCGCGCGCGATATCCATCGCGCCCTGATCGAAGAACTCGAGACACCGCGGATGCACGACGGGCGAGCGACGCGCCGAGACCACGAACGCGAGCGCATCGTCTTCGCGCTCGAACGGCACCATCAGCCCAAGCACCTGCGGGGGCAGCGCTTGCAGCGCGAGCTCCGCTTCTACAACCACACCGAGTGTGCCTTCACTGCCGACGAACCAATCGACCGGATCATGCGCGATCGGATAGCCGACGGTGTTCTTCTCGAGCTGCGGACGACGCAGGTCGAGCCGTTCACCGCTGACCAACAACACGGTGAGCGCCCGCACATGCGGACGCGTGGCGCCATAGCGCAACGAGCGGGCGCCGGAGGCGTTGCAGGCGATCGCGCCGCCGATGGTGGATTCTTCTTCGCTCGTGGGATCGGGTGTGAAGAGCAGGCCGGCTGCTTCAGCGGTCCGGCGTACATCCGCGACAATCGCGCCCGGCCCTACGCGAATGCTGCGCGTATCCGTGTCCACGCTTCCGATCGTGGCCAGTCCGCGCAACGACAACAGGAGCCCATGATCGGTAATGGAGGCGCCGGTCGTGCTCGACTGCCAACCCGCAGGCGTGACGGCGGTACGCGCTGCCGTTGCCTCGCGCAGCAGCTCCGTGACTTCTTCAATACAGGTCGGACGTGCCACGGCATCGGGAATCATTTCGAGCCCCGATGCGTCGCGCGCAAACGCCCGACGGATGTCGAGGTCGACGGTCGTGATGTCGCTGCTGATACTCATCGATGCACTCGCCTATTCGGTGCCGAAGTGGGCCACGCTGGCGGTGAGTACATCAGGCAGCTCCAGCAGGGCCTTGCGCGTCTCTTCGCTGACGGTGCCGTCGACGGAGATTGCGGCGAGCGCGTCGCCGCCTTGAGCCAGTCGCGCCTGGTGATACTCGGCAATATTGACCTTGCGTTCACCCAGCAGCGTGCCAACGCGACCGATCACGCCGGGCACGTCATGATTCGTGAGGATAAGCAGCGTTTGACGCGGGTTCACATCGACGTGGAACTGCCCGATGCGCGTGAGACGCGGCTTGCTGTCTTCGGGCGCCACACCCGCCACCGCCAGCTGCTGCATGCCGCCGGCGAGTGCGACTTCAATGGCGCGCGGATGCCCAAGTTCGCTGGACTCCCCGACGGACAGTTCGAGGCCGCGCGCGTCGGCGAGGCTGCGTGCGTTGATGAGATTGAGCCGATCGGTTTCGATGACGCCCTCGAGCACGCCGGCTGCCGCGGCGGCCAGCAGCGGACCGGCGCCATGGGCGAGATCGGGACCGATGCGCAGGGCCAACCGGCGCACGGCACGCATGCCTTGATCGGCGAGTACGGCGCGGGCCACGGCGGCGGCGCGACGCGCGACGAGCATGGCGGGCTGCAAGTCGCCCCACTCGCCCGAGCCCCCGGCCACGTTGATCGACTTGGAGAGGTCGTTGTGCAGCAGCGCATCGCGCACCGCGAAACAGACGTCGCGCGACACATTGCGCTGCGCCTCGACGGTGTTGGCGCCCAAGTGCGGCGTGAGCAGCAGATTCGGCGCCGTCCGCAGCGGCGAATCGGTGGCGAGCGGCTCGGCGGTGAACACGTCGAGCACCGCGCCGCGCAGCTGATCGGCTTCAAGCGCGGCCAGCAGCGCCGTTTCGTCGACGATGCCGCCACGCGCCATGTTGACCACGATCGAGCGGGCCGGTAGGCGGCCCAGTTCACGCTTGCCGATCATACCGCGCGTTTCGTCGTTGAGCGGCACGTGCATCGTGAGGATGTTGCTCTCGCCGATCAGCGCCTCGAGCGACGGCGCGCGTCGCACGCGCAGTGCGGTGAACCGTTCATCGGCGATGTAGGGATCGAAGGCCACCACGGTCATGCCGAAGGCGTGCGCACGCATCGCGACTTCGCTGCCGATGCGGCCGAGTCCGACGATACCAAGGGTCTTGCCCTTGAGTTCGCGTCCCATGAGCTTGGAGCGATCCCACACGCCGTTCTGCATGGACAGTGCGGCGGCGGGCAGCTGTCGGAGCAGGCCGATCACGGTGCCGAAGAACAGCTCGGCGACGGCGACCGTGTTGCCGGCCGGCGCATTGATGATCGCCACGCCGAGCTCCGTGGCGACATCGAGGGCGATGTTGTCGACGCCGACGCCGGCCCGTCCAACGACACGCAGCTTCTTGCCGGCGCGCAGCAGTTCGGCGGAGATGCGTGTGGCACTGCGGCCGACGATGGCATCGTAGTCGCCGATGCGCAGCAGCAGTTCGTCCTTCGGCAGCGTGGGGACTTCGTCGACGAGCAGTTCGGGCTCCGCCGCGAGCAGGGCGAGTCCTTCCGGATCGACATCGTCGGTGACAAGAACGCGATATGCCATGAGTGCACGCGAAAGGAAACGCCGGGCGGTGCGATGCCCGGATGGGACATCACGTCACGCGGAGGAGGCGCGGCGGATATTGAATACAGCGGGGGGACGAGCAGCGACGCGTCGATCTACGGGATCAACACCCCGGCGTGTGGATCAGGTCCCGAAGTCGTTCCGGCTGAGTGAGCTGCGGAGCATGTCTCGCAGGGCGACGAGCAGGTCATCGCGCGCCGCTGGCGAGTCGTCCCGCACATGCAGTTCCACGCCATCGGCGATGGGGACGCGGCGCCAACTTGCCACACCATTGTGCGTGGGAGCGCTGGTGTCCATCTGCAGCGTGAGCGCCGGCGCGAGTGATCCGGCCACGCGCCGCTCGAGCGCATCGCCGGTGACTTCGCGCATTTCTTTCTTGATCGCGTCGAGAGTCTGCCCTTCGCGCTGGCGAATCTTGATCGCGAGCAGCTGCAGCAGGTGCCGATAACCATACGTTGCTGCCGTGCCGGCGCCTTCCGGTCGATCGAGCAGGCCGTTCGCCACGTAGAAGCGCACGGCTCGGGCGCTGGGCATAGCCCTGGCGGACGCGTTGGTGGGCTTCATCCCAGCAGAATCCACCAGTGCTGCGGCGTGCGCCGCAAGCCCGCGGGCATTCCACGGGGCATTTCGCGCGTGAGCGCGTAGAAGTGGGACGGGAGACTCGGCCATGGCAGGGGCAATATACGCCGGATTGTGGCCGTGTGCTGCGCTCCTTTGCATCGGAGCACTTCCCGTGACGATCACCGCGCGTCGGCACTGATCACGCGACCGGACCCGTCCCGTCGTGGCTATCCCTGCGGCGCGGGGGTAAAGGCCGAACGCACCCCGACGGTCGCGGCGTGTTGGGCGATCGTGGCAAGGTCGACCGGCTTCTCGAGAAAATGCAGGGCGCCAAGCCGGAACGACGCCTGACGGTTTGAATCGTCGGGGTACGCCGTGAGTACGAGTACCATGGCATCAGGCGAGAGCATGCCGGCCAATGCCATGACTTGGAGACCACCATCTCGCTTTCCGCCCAACCGGAGGTCGGTCACGACGAGATCGAACCGCTGAGTCCGCAGACGTTCGAGCGCTTCGGGAAGCAATTCCGCTGAGCTCACTGCGTTGCCTTCGACCTCGAAGAGCTCAACGAGGACGTCACGGATGGATTGCTCGTCTTCGACGATGAGGACGGACTTGATGGCGTCAGATGGCTTGAGCATGCCGACCGCTCAGGCGAGAATCGGACCGTTGGTGATGACTCATTGATAACATCATGTCGGACAATGACTTCCTTCTCACTGGGGTCACAAGTGTGTTCGTGGGTGGTGTCGAGAACCGGACGGTGGTCTGTCCCGCTGTCTGATTGTCGGTCAGTCAGATTCGGTCAGGCGAGGTCGGCGGGATAGCGTTTGAGCTTCTCGAGCAAGGTGGAGCGGGCAATACCGAGGATGCGAGCGGCGTGCGTACGGTTCCCGCCACTGGCGGTCAAGGCGTCGCGAATGACTTCACGCTCGGCCTGTTCCAGGGTACGGGGGGTAGTCGCCGTCGCGACGTTCGTCGTGACTGTCGCGGCAACGTTTGGTGGCATCCCGAGGTGCACCGGCTCAATCGGACGTCCCTCGGCGATGATGGCCGCGCGCCAGACCGTGTTCTTGAGTTCACGGATGTTGCCGGGCCAGCGGTAGCGGGCGAGCGCATCCTTCGCATCGTTTGTGAGCGAACTACCCTTCGGCAACATGGCCATGGCCATGGTCAGGATTTCGTCCTGTCTCTCGCGCAACGGCGGGAGCGTGATCGTGAGGACCTGCAACCGGTAGTACAGGTCGGCCCGGAAGCGCCGTTCGGCGACCGCGTCGGCGAGCGACTGATGGGTGGCGACGACCACACGGGCCGATGAGCGGAGCGTCGTGACGCCGCCCAAACGGCGGAAGGTCCGCTCTTCCAGCACCTTGAGCAGCCGCGGCTGCACTTCGGGACTCAGTTCAGCGATTTCGTCGAGAAAGACCGTGCCTTCGCCGGCAACTTCGAGGAGGCCACGCTTCGCTTGTCGGGCATCGGTGAAGGCCCCCCGCTCATGGCCGAATAGTTCGCTTTCAAAAAACGTTGTCGAGAGGGACGCACAGTTGATCTCGACAAAGGGTGACTGGTTTCTGGCCGACCGATCGTGAATCTGACGGGCAATGAAACCCTTGCCGGTGCCCGTCTCGCCCTGCAGCAGGATCGGCGCGTCAGGATTGCGAGCTGCCAGATCGATCAGATCGGAGACCGTCGGGGCCATGACGGGGGAGTCCGGTCGACCCTGGGCGCGCAAGACCGCGACTTCCTGACGCAACCGGCCGCGCTCCGCGGCCCGAGTGACGGCGGCGGCCAGCAGTTCGAGGTCGACCGGCTTCTCGAGCAGATCGGCGGCACCGTGCTGCATAGCCTGCACGGCGGTGCGGACATCGGCGTAGCCGGTGAGCACGATGACGGCGAGATCCGGATCGTCGGCTCGCAGGGCCTCAAGGGCCAGAATGCCATCGGCATCGGGAAGGCGGAGATCGAGCAGCACGACATCCGGGGCATGCACGGCGGCGAGCCGCCGGCCTTCGGTGGCCGTCGCGGCACTGCGGGCCGTGAAGCCGAACGTTTCGAAGAACTCGACAAGCGTCGCCCGGACCGTCTCGTCGTCATCGATAACGAGCAGTGACAACGTCACGTTGCTGCCGTGGGAGGGAGCGTAAGCGTGATGGTGGTTCCGGCTTCGGGGATGCTGTCGATGCTGATGGACCCGCCGTGTTCATCCATAATGCGCTGGCAAAGTGCCAGCCCGATACCGGTGCCTCCTGCTTTGGTCGAGTAGAAGAACTCGAAGACATGCGGCAGCACCTCGGGCGGAATGGCGGGTCCGCCGTTCGACAGTCGGCAGCGCCATCCACCCACTGGCGATACCTGTGAAACCAGGGTCAGTTCCGAATTTTCCGGTGCGGCATCGCACGCATTCACGAGGATGTTGCGGCAGACTTGACCAAGTTGTTCAAGGTCGATCAGGCTGCGCACGGGATGCTCGGGGCGCAGCCGGCGGATGGTGAGTTGGCGGGCGTCGAGCCGGGCGCGCTCACCCTCAAGAATGTCATCCCAGACCGCATCCGGATCGGCGGGCACGAGGTGCGCGGCGTTCGGCCGGCCGAACTCGAGGAGCGAGGTGACCATGCGGTTGAGCCGTTCGACCTCGCGGAGGATACGGCCGACGTTCTTGACGACGACCGGGTCTTCCTTGGCGCGAAACTGCAGCAGTTGGGCGGCAGACGAGATACCGAAGAGCGGATTGCGCAGCTCATGAGCGACGCCGGCGGCCACTTCTCCGATCGCTTCGAGCCGCCGCTTGGACTCGACGCGCCGCACCAGCCACGCACGCTCGATGGCGACGGCGGTCTGCGCCGCGATGACGGCCAGCACGCGCTCCGCTTCTTCGAGCGCTTGATCGGACTCGATCGGTTCGGCGTAGAGCGTGATCGCGCCGAGGACGCCTTCGGTGGTGATGAGGGGGGCGGTGATTTCGAGCCCGACGTTGGTGGACTTTCGGGCCACCTCACCGGTGGCGAGGGCATCGAGCCAGGTGCGCAGCAGGCGGACTTCAAGCTGGCGACTGGTATGGGCCTCGTACCCCTGCCGGTGGGTGATGCGGAACTCGGCCGTGTCGTCATCGGCGAGGGCGATGACGAATCCGGTGGATGGCACGGCACGCAGGAGTTGGTGCGCAACCTCCTCGTAGACCCGGTCGAGCGAGATTGCCTCGGCGAGCGCAATGCCGGTGTTGATCAGCGCTTCGCGCGAGCGGTGGCTTGGTGTGATGTCGACCGTGGAGAAAACGAAACCGGAAATGTGCCGGCCGTCGTCGATCGCGGTGACCTGCATGAGGAACACGCGTTCCTCCGTAGGTGAGCTGCAAGGGAACTCCCATCGGACGACCGGGACCCGGCGCTCACGGAGGAGCGCCATGGCGCGTTCGATCTGCACGCGCGAGGCCTCATCAGCGACGCTCTCGAACACGGAACGCCCGAGGATCGCCAATTCCGTGGCGATGCCGGGCGCACCGTTGTCCGTCGCGAAATTCGACCAGGCGCTGTTCGCCGCCGTGATGCGCCCGTCGAGATCGACGGCCCAGACGGTGAACGGCAGCGCGTCGAGCAGCCGCCGTACGAAGGGCGGCTGCTCAACGGGCGGCATCACCGGCGCTTCGCGCCCTTCTTGGCGGGTTTCCCGGCTTTCTTGACCACCTTGGCCGGCGATTTCCCGGCCGCTCTTTTGGGAGCGGCCTTCACAGGGGCTTTTTTCACCGGCTTGGCGGGCGCCTTCTTGGCGGGCGCCTTCTTGGCGGGCGCCTTCTTGGCCGCCTTCGCGGGTGCCTTCTTCACGGCCTTCTTCGCGACAGCCTTCTTCGCTATGCCCGTCTTGGCGGCCTTGGCGGGCGCCTTCTTGGCGGGTGCCTTCTTGGCGGGTGCCTTCTTGGCGGGTGCCTTCTTCGCGGGTGCCTTGGCGGGCGCCTTTGAAGGTGCTTTGGCGGGCGCCTTTGAAGGTGCCTTGGCGGGTGCCTTCTTGGCGGGTGCCTTCTTGGCGGGCGCCTCGGCGGCAAGGTACACCGTTGGCACCGCCGCTGCTGCCGCCTTCGGTGCTGCTGGCACCTTGGGGGCTTTCGGCACCTTGGGGGCTTTCGGTGCTTTGGCTGGCGCCGGTGCGGGGACTTCGGCGGTTGGTTCAGCCTCGTCGTCCAGCAGTTCCTCCAGGTCGTCGATCTCCTCGCCGACCTCGGGCGCTTCCACCTTGGGCTCCGCCTTCGGGGCCTTCGACTTGGGAGCCGCCTTCGGCGCGCCCGGATTCTTGGGCGGACGACCGGGACCACGACGGACCGGGCGACTGAAGATGTCGTCCTCGTCGTCCTCGTCGTCGATCAGCTCGTCTTCGAAGCTGTCGCCTTCCTCCTCCTCATCGTCGTCGTCTTCGTCTTCGTCGTCGGCACTATCCCAGAGGGAGTCTCCGCTTTCGGAGGGGAGGCCGTAGCCATCCTCGTCCTCTTCGTCGTACGACGAGCGGCCGTAGCCCACATCATCCATGTCGTCATCCATCAGATGGAGCTTCCCAATCTCGTCGCCACGCGGCATGACGCCTCCTCTCCTCGGAAAAGTTCGAGCACGGTCACTGACCCCGGTGCCAACACCGGCGGCTGCGACACGGCTCGCGATACCTACGACTTCGTGTGCTGCTGAACAGCACGACCAAGTACATACAAAAAGCGTGGGAGTCAAGCGCTGAGCGCCCTCCAGGGCCAGATCCCGTCAGTTCACGCGCGGAATTCCGCTGACGGTGCCACCGCGCACGACCGCACTGAGCGCCTCGTAGATCCTCGGCTCGATCAGGCGACCGGCCTGGGAGCGCAGATAATCGAGCGTCGTCGCGGCCGTCATCGGTGCGCGATAGGCCCGATGGGAGGTCAACGCATCAAAGGCATCGGCCGCGGTAAGAATCCGCCCGCCGATCGTGATGTCCTCGCCCCGGCGTCCGAACGGGTACCCGGCGCCATCCCAGTGCTCGTGGTGATCGCGGATGTAGAGGAGGGCATCGCCCAGATGCTGCAGTGGCGAGAGAATCTCGAGGCCGATTCGCACATGATCCTTGACATGGGCGAATTCCTCCTGAGTGAGCGGGCCCGGTTTGTTCAGCACCGCCTCGCGGATGCCGATCTTGCCCACGTCGTGCAGGCGGCCCGCGGTGTGGATGCACTCGACCGTCGAGGTCTCGAGCTCGAGGTGCAGGGCGATGGCGGCCGCGATGTCGGCCACCCGACGGGAGTGCCCGCGGAGGTAGAGGTCCTTTGCTTCCATGGCGTTGATCAGCGTCTCGGCTACGCGGACAGTCATTTCCCGGAGCGCACCTTTCTCGCGCTCCAGTTGCGCGGTGCGGGCTGCCACTTCCTCGCGAATGAGACGATCGACGGCGCGACGCTCCACGCTGCGCACCCGGCGCATCATGGCCCGTTCGACGGCCGCCTGTAGATCGGGGAGTTCGACCGGTTTGGTCAGATAATCGAAGGCGCCGCTGGAGAGCGCCTCGGTGGCGCTGGTGGCGTCGTTGATGGCGGTCAGGATGATGATGCCAAGATCGGCATCGAGCGCGAGGGCGCGCGGCACGAGGTCCAGTCCGCTGATCCCGGGCATCCGGAGATCGCACAGCATCAGCGCAAAGCGATCGCGGGCCAACCATTCGAGGGCAGCGACCCCTGACCCGGCGACTTCGACCTCGAAGCCGCGCGTGCGCAGAAAGCGGCTCAGTGCGAGGCGGATTGTAGATTCGTCATCAACGATCAGGATGCGGCGGATCGTATCCTGGGCGAGGGCCGCGCCGGCGGCTTCGATCGCCAAGATCGGATCGTGCGCAGGAAGACTGGTCATGGTCGGTCGGATGGCGCCGCAGGCAAGATGATGGTGACGGTCGACCCCACACCGGGCTCGGACTCGACGCCGATCGTTCCGCCGAGTGCGTGAACGATACCGTAGCTGACGCTGAGGCTGAGCCCCGTGCCGACGCCAGCCGCCTCGGTGGAGCAGAACGGTTCGAAGACGCGCTTGCGCACATCGCCTGTCATGCCGACCCCGGTGTCGCTGGCGGAAATGACGATGTGGCCGCCGTCGCGCTCCGTGCGCACGATCAGCCGGCGCTCGGCGCAATCGAGCATGGCGTGTTCCGCGTTGCCGATCACGTTGAACAACACCTGCTGAAGGTTCTGCGAGTTGCCGCGGACCTGTGGCCTGGTCGGATCCAGTTGGAGTTCGACCTGCACACCGGCATTCCGCAGGGGGTAGGCGCGGAGGCGCACCGTTTGCTCGATGATTTCGTTGATGTCGACCGGGCCGGTGCCGCACTCGGCTTTCCGGGCAAAGAGGAGCAAGTCCTTGATGACCGTCTTCGCGCGATCGCTTTCCTGCTTGATGAGCTGCACCGACTCGCGCTGGTCGTCGCTGAGGTCCCCTTCGAGCAGGAGCTGGGCGAAGGCCGAGATGCCGGTGAGCGGATTGTTGATCTCGTGGGCGACGCCGGCCACGAGCTCGCCGAGGGCGACCATCTTCTCCGTGTGCCGGAGTTGCTCCTCGAGGCGCTGATCCTGGCTTACGGTGCGCACGTTGACCACCTGTCCGAGCGGCTCTCCGCCGTGTCCGGTGAGTGGGCTCATGGTGACGGCGGCCGGGCATTCACTGCCGTCGCGTTGACGGTGGACATGGCGAACCCGTCGGCGCGCAGGTTCTGCGACAGAATGTCGGCCAGTCCGCGGTAGGTCGGAGAATCCGTCACGACATCGACCGCCCTCACGGATCAGTCCGCGAACTCGACCTCGAGCGGTCGGGTGATACGCACAGAATCGTCACCGCCGGCATACCGCGTCGTATGCTCCAGCGAGGCGCCACCGACCGTCGATGGCGGTGGACTTTTAGCGTACTACGAATTCTGCACCACGGCAATCAGGAGGCGTCTGCCAATGTGGAGCGTGGCAGGCGCCCTTCACTCACTTCGGGCGGCGTGCGTCAGCGGCCGCCCGGTCGATCTCGGCGCGGTGCATCTCGTAGTCGGGCAGGCGAGTGGCCAGTTCCGGTTCGAGCGCCTTGAGGAGGCGCTGATCGAACGTCTTGGCGCCGGCGTTGTCCCCCGTCATACGGGCGGCACGTGCGGCGAGGAGGAGGCCAAGCAGGTTGTTCGGCAATTCCTTGAGGATCGTGTCGGCCTGCGCCTTGGCCACATCGGGGGCATTGGTGACCTCGGCGATCCGGCCGAAATGGTAGCGCTCATCGGTGGTCGGTCCTTCGAGCATTTCGTGCGAGGCCATCGCCATCGGGGCGAAGAAGGCGACGGAGTCGACCTTGCCGCCTTCAGCGTACTCCATAATCCGGGTGTACAGCCGGTTGGCCCGCTCACTCGGCGAGAGGTTGGCGATATTCGGTGCCGCGCCACCACCGTTGCCCTGCGCGAAGGGGGCGCTTCCGGCGGCAACGCCGTCGACGGCCTGCGTTGGCAGTGAATTCGCTGATCCGTCGATTCCCGACCCCTTGGCGGCGCCGAAGTTCTTTCCGGCAACCATGGCGACGAGCGCCAGCAAGGCCACGAAGGCGACGCCCCATGGGAGGACCGACGCGACGCCGCCTGAGGCGGGTGGTGTGCGCGTCACGGGCGCTCCCTGACCGAACGGCGTTCCACAGCGATGACAGAAGCGGGCGCCGGCAGAGAGTGCCGCGCCACAAGCCGCGCAGAAACCGGCGCCGGCGGAAGGGGCAGCGCCCCGGGAAGAATTTGATGAAGTCATGAGCTGGGAAAAATACTACAATACAGCACGCGTGTATTCCTCTTTTCGTGCCGAATCGTGTCGATTCAGAGTCGTTCTCTCGTTCCCCCCTCCCTGACGGGCGCCACTGCCACCGACATTTTCGAGTTGGCGGAGGCGCATCAGGTGCGCTTTCTGCGACTGCAGTTCACGGATATTCTGGGCGTCATCAAGAACGTCGAGATCCCGTCGTCGCAGTTCCGGAAGGCGCTGCACGGCGACATCATGTTCGATGGGTCGAGCATCGAAGGCTTTGTCCGGGTCGAGGAGTCGGATA
>CANGXK010000007.1 GCA_947457715.1 Gemmatimonadota bacterium | reverse complement strand
CGGCGCCAACGAGCCGATACGGGATATTCCGGCGGCGGAACGAGTCTTCGATCGCGCGACTTTGCGCGTTGGTGCGGTACAACACCGCGCAATCGCGCCGCGAAAGATCGGAGCGCGACATGCGCGCGGTGATCGTATCGGCGATGAAATCGGCTTCGTCGCGCTCGTCGAGCGTCTCGATCAGCGTGACCGTTTCGCCGGCCGGCCGTGTGGCGCGCAGCGTCTTGCCGCGCCGTTCCGTATTCTCGGCGATCACGGCGTTGGCCAGCGCGAGAATGTTCGGTGTCGAGCGGTAGTTCTCTTCGAGACGCACGACCCGCGCGCCCGGAAACGCGCGTTCGAAGTCGAGGATGTTGCGGATGTCGGCGCCGCGCCACCCGTAGATGGACTGGTCATCGTCGCCGACGACCATGACGTTGCGATAGCCGCCGCCCATGAGCTGGACGAAACGGAACTGCGCGGCATTGGTGTCCTGATACTCGTCGACGAGCACGTACTTGAAGCGGCGCTGATAGTGCGCGCGCAGTGCTTCATCCTGCTCGAGCGCTCGGACCGGCAACACCAGCAGATCGTCGAAGGTGACAGCATTGGCCTGCTGCAGCGCATGTTCGAGATCGGTGTACACGCCGGCCACGGCCGTCGTGAACGTGTCGCGCGCCGTGCGGGCGTACTCGCTTGGCGAGACGAGCGCATTCTTGGCGCTCGAAATCGCACTGAGAATGGCCTTCGGCGCGAACTGGGTGGGGCTGAGCTTGCGACGCTCCATGACGCGCTTGACGGCGCCGATGGTGTCGTCTTCGTCGTAGATCGTGAAGTTCTGCTCGCGTCCCACGATCGGCGCGACGCCTCGCAGCATACGAGCGCCGAGCGCGTGGAACGTGCCGCACCACATGCCCTTGGGCTCGTGTCCGAGGAACTTGGCGATGCGGGCGCGCATTTCACCGGCCGCCTTGTTCGTGAACGTGACGGACAGGATTTCATGAGGCGCCACGCCACGGTCGCCGATGAGCCGGGCGATGCGCGTGGTGAGCACGCGCGTCTTGCCGGAGCCCGCGCCGGCCAGCACCAGCGCGGGCCCATCGTCATGGAACACCGCCTCGCGCTGACCGGGATTGAGGCTTCGCGTTAGCGCATCGAGATCAAGCGCGGGTGCCGCGAGTGCAGGCACCGCGTCGAACAGGGAACCGGACCATCCCGTCGTCGTCATCCGTGCAAGATAACGTCGAACGCCGCTCCGCGGTCGGTGTCGGCGAGGACCAGCCTCCCCTCGTGATTCTCCTGCACGATGCGCCGCGCGAGCGACAGCCCGATGCCCCAGCCGCGATCTTTGGTGGTGAAGCCGGCGTCGAAAATGCGCTTGCGCAGCTTGCGGGGAATGCCCGGGCCATCGTCCTGCACGCGAATGCGCACCCCGCCCTCAGGCAGCTGCACCGCCGACACCACCACCTCGCCGTCGCGACCGGCGAGGGCGTCCATGGCGTTCTTGATCAGCACTTCCAAGACCCATTCCAGCAGCACCTTGTCGCCGCGGGTCATCAGCGGGCCGTCGGGATGCTCGCTGCGAATGCGGACGGTGCGCGCGAGGGTTGGGGCGCGTGCGGCGAAGTACGACGCCAGACGATCGACGAGGGCGGTGCAGTCGACCTGTTCGTCACGCGGCGGACGCCCGATCCGCTCGAACCGGTGCGAAACGCGTTCCAATCGCTGCAGGTCCTGCCCCATCGCCTCGACCGCACGGGTCGCGCTGGCCGTCGTGACCATGTCGCGCAACAGTTCGATCCAGCCAGCCATGGCCGACAGCGGCGTCCCGAGCTGATGCGCCGCCTCGCGTGCCATTCCGGCCCACACCTTCTCGCGATCGGCCCGGCCTCGTTCGACGAGCGCATAGATGCCGAAGGCGACGAGTAAGCCGATGCCGATCGCCTGCAGCACGGGAATGATCTGCAAGCCGCGCACGATCGGGCTGTCGCCGTAATGCACGCCGCCGACGCCGGGCTGCAGGATCGGTGCATTTTGCTGATCGAGCGCGCGCACGAAGGCCTTCGTGCGCGCGCCGTCGAGCGGTTCGTCGAACGGCAGATTCGCCACCGCCGACACCCGTCCATCCGGATCGGTAAGCACGAGGGGCAATCCCGACTCACGGATCTGCTGGGAGAGTTCCAGCAGCGTGACGGTGGGATCATGCGTGGCGCTCGTGTCCTGGAGCGCGCGGAAAATCCGGGAGTACATCTGCCCTTGCCCCGCCGCGGCGACCCGTAGCTGCCGGACGACGTGCTGGGTGTACACGACGTACCACGTGAGCAGCCCCAGCACGCCGAGCACCATGACGACGACGGGCCAGCGGCGACGACGCATCGGCGGCGGCGCCTAGCGCAGTTCGGCGCGACCGAGGTACGGCTGCAGCGCCTCGGGAATCCGGACCGAGCCATCGGGCTGTTGATGATGCTCGAGGATGCTCGCGATGATGCGCGAGAACGCGAGCGCCGACCCGTTGAGCGTGTGCACAAAGCGCGGTTTCTCACCCGCGGCCGGGCGGTATCGGATGTTCGCGCGACGTGCCTGAAAGTCCGTGAACAGGCTGCAGCTGGAGACTTCGAGCCACTTGCCCACACCGGGCGCGAAGACCTCGAGATCATACGTCTTCGCGCTCGAGAAGCCCGTATCCCCCGCGGCGAGCAACAGCACGCGATAGGGCAGTTCGAGTCGCTGGAGGATCGTCTCGGCTTGACTGGTCAGCAACTCCAGTTCGTCGAGCGACGTTTCCGGGTTCGCATAGCGGACCAGCTCGACCTTGTCGAATTCATGCACGCGCAGCAGACCACGCGTGTCTTTGCCAGCGGCTCCGGCTTCCCGCCGGAAGCAGGCGCTGAACGCACAGAAGCGCTTCGGCAACTCGCTCGCGTCAAGAATCTCGTCGCGATACAGGTTGGTCACCGGCACTTCCGCGGTCGGGATCAAGAACAGTTCGTCTGCGGTGACGGCGTACGCGTCTTCCTCGAACTTCGGGAAGTTTCCGGTGCCGGTCATCGAGGCACGGTTCACGACCAGCGGGACCCACGTCTCTTCGTAGCCGTGCTCCTCGGTGTGAATATCGAGCATCATGTTCATGAGGGCCCGCACGAGCCGTGCGCCGCGACCGCGATACACGATGAAGCCCGAGCCGCTGATCTTGGCGCCGCGCGCGAGATCGAGCATGCCGAAGGCTTCGCCCTTCTCCCAGTGCGGCACGATCGAGGCATCGGGGGGGCGCGGCGTCCCCCAGGTGCGCACGACCGTATTGGCGGTCTCGTCACCTTCGGGGACATCGGGGAGGGTGATGTTGGGCAGTTCGTAGAGCATGACCGACACCGCGGCCTCGGTTTCGGCACGGCGCTGTTCGAGCACGCCGATCTGTTCACCGATCGCCCGTCCCTCGGCCATGAGCTCGGCGGCATCCTCGCCTGCCTTGCGTCGCTGCCCGACTTCCTGCGTCACCTTGTTCCGGCGCGCCTGCTGGGCCTCGAGTTCCGTGATGGCGGTGCGGCGCTCGCGTTCGAGCGACTCGGCACGATCGAGCATGGGCCCGAGTTCAGCGAGCTTGCCGCGACGGCGCATGCCGTCACGCAGGTGCTCGAGCTGGTCGCGCAACAACCGAATGTCATGCATGCGGAAATCAGTTCTTCGGGATACCGACCGTCAGCGCGCGGAAACCGCAATTGCGATTCACCAGCGAGCCGACCACGATGCGCCGTTCTGCGGCGATGATGCTGTCGACGACGAGCTTGGCGTAGTACGGCTCGCCGTAGATGCAGCCCGATCCGGGCAACTGGAGAACGACCGTTTCCCCGATCCCCACGATGAGCGTGGAGTCGATGGTGTAGCCACGGTCGGGAGCCCGTTCGAGGGCGCTGTAGGCGCTGGTCGACCTCAGCATGCCGACACTGGACACGCCAGCCGGCGGGAGCGGCACGACGGCGCGCACGGGCAGCAACTTCACCTTGTTGTCGGCCGTCAAGTCAAAGGCGACATCGAAGTTCACGCCGCCACTCGAGAGGAGTTGCGGACGGGCAAGCAGCTCCGAGGTGAACTGATAGGCCGCCGGAAGCGAAGAGGCCGTCCCGGTGAGGGCGAAAACGCTGTAGCTGCGCGCCGTGTTCTCGGACGAGGCCGCCGACAGGAGGCTGTTCGAGTCGCCACAGGCGGCGAAAGCGGCGGCCGCTGCGATGACGGCCGGAAACGACATGGCGCGCCGAGCGACTCGAGGCGCGCCGAGGAAACGAGCGAGCAGGGTAACTCCCATGGTCGGAAGCAATAGCAATGCGAATGTGGAGGTTACCGCTCAACTCGTGTCGGGGCAAGCGCTTGGTCGCGCAATCGCGCGAGCCATCTCGCTTGACTTCCCCCCGCTCCACGACCAGCGTTCCGCGGTGCCCACCGTCCGCGATCTCGTCCGAGCATTACGCCGCCTCGACGGGGTGGATGCCGCCATCGTCCTCGGACGCGACGGTGCCCGGATCGATGGCGCCACCGATCCGGCGTTCGACCCGGACAGACTGGCCGCCTGCGTTCCGCCGGTGGCCCTCGCCGCCATCGCAATGGGTGGAGCGGCTGGCCGTGGCGACTTCGGCCTGATGGTCCTGGAGTACAGTGCCGGCGCGGTCGTCGTGACGTCAGTCACTCCAGACGCGTTTCTGCTCGTGCTGCTGCGCCCTGACGCCAATCTTGCGGCGCTGGTGTACGACCTACGTCGATTCCGGGCGCAGATCGCGTCACTCGTCTGATCGAGCCGCCGTCCCGGCCGATGCCCGGCGCCCCGGCCACCGGCGTGGCCGTGCTCGTGGTGGATGACGAGCCGCACATCGGCCGCATCATCCGGACGCGCCTTGAGCAGGCGGGGTTCATCGTGCTGCTGGCCGAGCATGGGACCGAGGCATTATCGCACCTCGAGTCGACTCCGGGCGTGGCGCTGGTCGTCCTGGACCTGATGTTGCCGGGCCTGTCTGGAACGGATATTCTGCGCATTCTCCGGGGTGATCTGCGGTGGCGTCACCTGCCCTGCATCGTCCTCACGGCAGCAGGACAGGATGCGCAATTGCGCGAAGTCGAATCCCTTGGCGTTTCCGAAATCATGACCAAGCCTTTCAGTCCGCGCCGTCTCCTCGAGCGCGTACGCACATTCACCGGCACGCAGCTCCTCGCGACCGGCGAGCCCCCAGCCGCCCCGGTGCTCCCATGAACCGCTGGAACGTCGTACTCGCCGGAGGCGTCGGCTCCCGTTTCTGGCCCCTCTCGACCCCCGAGCGCCCCAAGCAGCTGCTGCCGCTGATCAGCGAGGCACCGATGCTGCGTGACACGCTCGACCGGATGCTGCCACTGGCGCCGCTCGCGCAGACGCTGGTCCTCACGAATGCCTCGCTACGGGACGCGGTGCTGGCGCTCGCGCCCGGGTTGCCCCCCGAAAACGTGATCGTGGAGCCGCGCCCGGCGGGTACGTGCGCCGCGCTGGCCTGGGCGGCGCGGGTGATCGCCGGACGGGCGGGCGACGATGCCGTCATGATCTGCGTCCATGCGGACTGGTCGATCGGTGATATCGAAGCGTACCGCGCGACCTTGGCGGAGGCGGCCCGCGTGGCGTTCGAGGAGCGTGCGCTGGTGACCGTCGGCATCGTGCCATCGCGCCCCGATCCGGGGTTCGGGTACATCCAACCGGGTGTCCCGGTTCGCGACGGGGTGCAGCGCGTGGCGCGGTTCGTGGAGAAGCCGGACCGTGCGCAGGCGGCGCAGATGGTGGCCGACGGCTTCCTCTGGAACTCCGGCATCTTTGCCTGGTGCGTGGGCGATCTGCTCGATGAAATCCGCGCGCACACGCCCGAGGTACAATCGGCGCTCGAGGCGGCGGGCAACGACGTGACGACATTCTTCGCGCAGGTCAAGTCGGTGGCGATCGACGTCGGCGTGCTGGAGCGCAGTGCGCGTGTGCTGGTGCTGCCGGGGCAATTCGGGTGGGATGACGTGGGGACGTGGGCCGCCCTGCACCGTGTACGCGCGCATGATGCCCAGAGCAACGCCATGCTGGGCCCTACGTTCGCGCTGCAGGCCTCGGGGAACGTGGTGCATGCCGATGGCACCCAGGTGGTGCTGTATGGCGTCGACGACCTCGTGGTGGTTGCCCGCGAGGGATTGGTGATGGTAACAACCCGCGAGAAGGCGGCCGACCTCAAGACCCTGCTCGATGCGTTGCCGCCCGAGGTGCGCGGGTCGTGATCGCGCTGTACGACGACGCCGTAGCACGGCGCTTCGAACCGTTCGCAACGAGCCGCCCGCTCGGCGAGATGCGCGCGGGCGCGCTGTTGATTCGCGAACGGTGGGAGATGCGGCTCGGGGTGCCGAGCAGCGGATTCATCTCGGCGCCCCATTTGCAGGGGTTCGCGGAGTTCGACGCCCCGCCGTGCGTGAACGGGCAGACGATTGCCGCCGGCACGTGGTTGGTGAATACTCGCGCGCTGCCGTTCCTCGACGGCCCGGCGATCGCCGCGTCAACAACCGCGCTGCTGGTGACGATCCAAGGTCGGATAGCGGCGATTCGGGTCGACGTCGAGCGGGGTGATCCGGGGACCCTTGCCGCTTTGGTCGATGGATCACACGAGCTGCGGCATGACCGCGCGTTGCCGGACGGGACCGGAGATGCCGCCGAGGCAGTCGACCTCGAGGGCGTGTGGCTGGATGACGTCTGGGACCTGATCGGCACGCTGCAGCCGCTGCTGCAGCGCGATATCCCGGTGCTCGCCTCGCGACTGGCGGTGACCGTACGGCAGGCGGGCCACAGCGCGCCGGTCATCGTGATCGGGGCACATCCCGTGTACGTGGAGTCGGGCGCCACGATCGAACCGATGTCGGTGTTCGACACCAACGCCGGACCGGTGTTGCTGCGGTCCGGCGCGCAGGTGCAGGCCTTCACCCGCGTCATCGGCCCGTGCTACGTGGGCCGCGACAGTGTCGTCACGGCCGATCGCATCGCGGGATCGTCGATCGGCGACAGCTGTCGCGTGCACGGCGAGCTGTCGACGTCCATCTTCATCGGTTACGCCAACAAGGGGCACGCGGGGTTCGTCGGGCATTCCGTGCTTGGCCGGTGGGTGAATCTTGGCGCTGGTACGATCACCAGTAATCTCAAAAACACCTACGGCACCGTGGCGCTGTGGACTCCTGACGGCGTGCGGGACAGCGGATTGCAGTTTCTGGGGACGCTGTTCGGCGACCATGCGAAGACGGGGATCGGGCTGCGGCTGACGACGGGCTGTGTGCTGGGCGCCGGTGTGAATGTGTTCGACGCGATGCCGCCGAAGGTCGTGGCACCGTTCTCGTGGGGGGCGCGCGCGCCGTACGACGTGTTTGACGCGACCAAGTTCGTGCAGACGGCCGAGCGCATGATGGCGCGGCGCGGCGTGGTGCTCGACGAGGGCAGCCGCCTGTGGTGGAGCCGCGTGCACGCCGTGTACGCGGCCAACGTCCGCTGGCCGCGTCGCTGACCGCAGGGATGCGCGCGGCTGCCAGGCCCGCATGCTCCGGATAACGGTTCTCGGAAGCGGGAGTCGCGGCAACGCCATCCTGATCGACGGGACGGACGGCGCGGTCCTCGTCGACGCGGGATTCGGCCCGCGCTCGCTTGCGCGACGGCTGCAGGCGGTGGGACGTCGGCCCGACGAGATCAGCGCGCTGCTCCTGACGCACGAGCACACCGATCACGCGAGCGGGGCTGCGACGGCGTGCACGCGTTGGGGGTGGCCGATGTACGGATCGCCGGGAACGATCGACGCGTTGGGCTTCGGGGCGGGCGCGGACATGTCGCCGCGCGATGCGCGTGCGTTCGCGGCTGAGGGCCCGACGGTTGTCAGTGGTTTCCTGGTGGAAACGACGTCCGTACCGCATGACGCGCGGGATTGCCGCGCGCTCGTGTTGACCGACATCCGGAGTGGCGCGCGCGCCGGTGTGGCGATGGATGTCGGACGGGTTCCGGAGTCGCTACCCGTCGCCTTCGAGCGATTGGACCTCCTCGTGGTGGAATCGAACCATGACGAGCAGATGCTGGCCCGCGGCCCGTATCCGTGGTCGCTGAAGCAGCGGATCAGTGGGGGCCTCGGCCACCTGTCGAATGGGGCGGCAGCCGCCTTCGTGAGCACCTGTGCCCATCAGGGGCTGCGCGGGGTGCTGCTCACGCATCTGAGCGAGACCAATAACCTGCCGGCGCTGGCGATCGAGCGGACGCGCGACGCGCTGCGCCGGGCGGGATGGAGTCGCGATGCGCTTTCGGCGGCGTCTCAGCAGGTTCCGCTCCCGCCGATGACGTCGACCGGTGAAGCGGCGTGGTTGGTGCGGGCGTCGCAATTGTCGCTCGGCTTCTAGCGGCCACGCGGTGAGTGGAACGGCAGAACGGGCGCCCGAATGGGCGCCCGTTCTGTTTCCTGCGAGAGCGGAACGGCTTAGTACATGCCGCCCATGCCGCCGCCGGGGCCACCGCCATGGCCGCCGCCAGCAGGCGCCGAATTGTCCTTCTTCTCGACGATCAGTGCTTCCGTCGTGAGGAGGAGACCGGCGATCGACGCGGCGTTCTGCAACGCCGTGCGGGTCACCTTCGTCGGGTCGATGACGCCGGCCTGCACGAGGTCTTCGTACACATCGGTCAGCGCATTGTAGCCGAAGCTCGTTTCCTTCGCCGTGCGGATCTTCTCGACGACGATGGAACCTTCACCACCGGCGTTCTGGACGATCATACGGAGCGGCTCTTCGATCGCGCGACGCACGATGTCGACGCCGATCTGCTCGTCGCGCTCGGCGACCTTCACGTCCTTGAGCACGTGCTGCGCGCGGATGAGCGCGACGCCGCCGCCCGGGACGATGCCCTCTTCGACCGCGGCACGCGTGGCGTGCAGCGCATCTTCGACGCGGGCCTTCTTCTCCTTCATTTCCGCTTCGGTCGCGGCGCCGACATTGATGACGGCCACGCCACCGGCGAGCTTCGCGAGACGCTCCTGGAGCTTCTCCCGATCGTAATCCGACGTGCTCTTCTCGATGGCACCACGGATTTCCTTCACGCGGCCTTCGATGTCCTTCGTCTCGCCGGCGCCGTCGATGATCGTCGTGTTGTCCTTGTCGATCACGATACGCTTGGCCGAGCCGAGGTCGGTGAGGACCGCGTTTTCGAGCTTGAAGCCGACTTCGTCGGACACGACCTGACCCTTGGTCAGCGTCGCGATGTCCTGCAGCATCGCCTTGCGACGATCGCCGAAGCCCGGCGCCTTGACGGCGACGACGCGCAGCGTGCCACGGAGCTTGTTCACGACGAGCGTCGCGAGGGCTTCACCTTCGATGTCTTCCGCGATGATGAGGAGCGGCTTGCCGAGCTGGGCCACCTTCTCGAGCACCGGGAGGAGATCCTTCATGGCCGAGATCTTCTTGTCATGAATCAGGATCATGGCGTTCTCGAGGACCGCCTCCATCTTCTCCGGATCCGTGACGAAGTACGGCGAGAGGTAGCCACGGTCGAACTGCATACCGTCGACCGTCTCCAGCGTCGTCTCGAGGCCCTTGGCTTCTTCAACGGTGATCACGCCGTCCTTGCCGACCTTTTCCATCGCTTCCGCGATGAGGTTACCGATCTCGGGGTCGTTGTTCGCCGAGATGGTACCGACCTGCGCGATTTCCTTCCGGCCCGTGGTGGGCACGGAGATGCGCTTGAGCTCTTCGACGATGCTCGCGACGGCCTTCTCGATGCCGCGCTTGAGCGCCATCGGGTTGGAGCCAGCGGTCACGTTCTTGAGGCCTTCCCGGAAGATCGCCTGGGCGAGCACCGTGGCGGTCGTCGTGCCGTCACCCGCCAGATCGGACGTCTTGGTCGCGACTTCCTTCACCATCTGCGCGCCCATGTTCTCGATCGGATCCGCGAGTTCGATTTCCTTCGCGACCGTGACGCCGTCCTTGGTCACGGTGGGGGCGCCGAACTTCTTGTCGATGACGACGTTGCGGCCCTTGGGTCCGAGCGTGACCTTCACGGCTTCGGCGAGCTGATCGACACCACGCTTGAGGGCAGCGCGCGCGTCGACGTTAAAATGCAGTTCCTTGGCAGCCATAGTTGCTATTTTCCGTTGAGTGGTTCGAAGACGATTAGCTGATCACCGCGAGCACATCCGACTCGCGGAGGATGAGCAGCTGCTCACCTTCAATCGTCACTTCCGTACCGCTGTACTTCCCGTACAGGATCTTGTCGCCGACCTTCACATCCATCGGCACCCGCGTCTCCTTCTCGAAACGGCCCGGGCCAACGGCGACAACGGTCCCCTGTTGCGGCTTTTCCTTGGCGGTATCCGGGATATACAGCCCACCGCGCATCTGTTCCGCTTCTTCGCTCGGCTTCACGACGACGCGATCAGCGAGCGGCGCGACCTTGGCGGCACTCTGAGTGGCCATAACTATTGTCTCCTGCGTATGTGTCAGGGATCGAACGATGTGTACGCTCGATGTTAGCACTCACAGGTGCTGAGTGCTAACGAGACAAACGTAAGCGTGACCGGGGGCGCCGTCAAGCGGGCGCCGGCGCCGGCGCAGTGCCGTAACTGCAAGCCAACAAAGCATTTAGAGCGGTACATCCGCTGCCGAATCGACATGCGACGGCACAGAATGGCAGCACGGAAATGCCACAGACTGCCGCTCCGGCAGCCTAACATCGACCCCCGATCTGCCTGAATCGGCTGCCGCGGAACCAGTGGGTCGTAGGCCAACCGCATTGCCTGGAGTACGCGGAACGGCGCGACCCGATTCCCGTGGGCTTCCGTTCAGGACGCATCCTCGGCGAAGTGCAGCGAACCACTTCGCGCGGCAAACACGGCACCGAGCGGCTCGACGATCCGCAGTGCCCCCGTCGCGTCGATCCCCATGGCGCGTCCCACCCGCGGTTCGATGATCTCACGGCCGTAGGCCAAGTCACGGTCGGCCCATTGCGCGCACTCATCGTCGGTCAGGCTACCCGCGGTGGACGCCGCCTCGCGCATGGCGGGGAGCATCGCCCGGAGGAGGTCGTCGCGCCGGACACCGGAGCGCACCGCCGCCGCCGTGGGAAAAGCAGCCGGCACGCGTCGATTCACGCCCACACCGATCGCGACCCACTCGGGCAAGGACTCGCGCCAGCGTGCTTCGATGAGGATACCGGCCAGTTTCCCCGCGCCGAGAAAGAGATCGTTCGGCCACTTCAGCGTGATGCGACCATCGCAGAACGGCTCGAGGGCGTCGCTCAGTGCAAGGCCGATCCGCAAGGCCAGCACGTCGAGCGCGTGCGGGTCGCGGGGACGCTCGAGGAGCGTCAGCCAGACACCGGCCCCCGGCTCGGAGGCCCATCGGCGGCCGCTGCGGCCGCGGCCGCCATTTTGGGTCTCGGCCAGGACGAGCGTTCCGGCGTCGGCTCCGGCCTGCGCGAGTCGGTGCGCCTCGTCCATTGTCGACCCGACCTGTTCATGCCACAGGAGGCGGGCCAGTCCACAGTCGGCCGCGAGTGCCGGCGATGGCGCAGGCATCAGGGGCGGGTCGCGATCGTGGCGAAGACGACCGCCGCGAGGATAATGCGATACACGGCGAAGACGCCGAAGCTGTGCTTGCTGACGTAACGGAGCAGCACCGTGATCGCCAGCCAGCTGCTGATCGCGGCCGCAATGACACCAGCGACCAACGGCGCAGAAATGCCGTCGGCGCGTACGGCCTCGGGCACCTTGAGGATGACGGCCGCGAGCGTGATCGGCATGCTCATCAGAAAACTGAATCGCGCCGCACTGGGACGATCGAGTTTCAGGAAACGCCCCGCGGTGATCGTCGAGCCGGAGCGCGATACGCCGGGAACGAGGGCGAGCACCTGGGCGCAGCCCACGATGATGGCGTCACGCAGAGTGACCTCCTCGATCATGCGGGCACGCGCACTCCACTTGTCGACCGCCCAGAGCAGCACGCCCATGACGACGAGCGTCGTTCCAATGATCACGGGCGAACGAAACGTGGTCTCGGCGAGATCATTGAGGAGCAGACCGCCGACGCCGGCGGGAATCGTGGCCACGACGAGATACACCAATCGCCTGTCGTGCACCGTTTCGATGCGCCGCGTCGCGGCGATACGCCATGCGCTTTTCGTCATGTCGATCCACTCGGCGCGGAAATACCACATCAGCGCGATGAGCGTACCGAGATGCAGCGCCACGTCGAACGCGAGGCCGGGATCGGTCCAGCCAAAGAAATACGGCGTGAGGGCCAGATGTGCAGAACTTGAAATCGGCAGCAACTCGGCCAATCCCTGCACGACGCCGAGTACCACGGCCTGAAAAATCGTCACGCTGTCATCCACCGGCGGGAAAGTGCGACACTCATCGTCCGACGACCGCCGATGCGATGGTTCGCTCGTAAAGGGCTTCGTATTGCGCCACCACGGCATCTTCGGAGAAGCGCTTGCGCGCATCCGCAGCCGCCGCGGTGCTCATCTGCTGCCATCGCCCGGGATCCGTAAGCAGCCGCACGCCGGCCGCCGCCATGGCGTCAACGTCGCCGACGTCGCAGAGGAATCCGGTCACGCCGCCGGTCACCACTTCCGGGAGCCCGCCGGCGCGCGCGCCAATAACGGGCACCCCGGAGGCCAGCGCCTCGAGGGCACTGAGTCCGAACGACTCCTGATCGCTGGTGAGGAGAAACAAGTCGGCGCCGGCCAGCAAGGGCGCGATCGCATCGATCTTGCCGAGGAACATGACGAACTCCGCGACACCGAGGTCACGCGCTTCGGCTTCTGCTTCGACGCGTTCCGGCCCGTCACCGATCATCACGAGCACCGATGGCACTTCCCTGTTCACCCCGGCGAAGACGCGTACGACATCACGCACGCGCTTCACCGGGCGGAAGTTGGAGATGTGCATCAGCACCTTTCTCCCGGTTGTGACTTCGGCGGGAATCGGGAACTGGTGACGACTGCGGTCGTACAGCTCCGGATTAATGAAGTTCGGAATCACTTCAACGTCGCAGCCCACACAACCGAAGGCACGGTATGTCTCGTCACGCAGATAGTCAGACACGGCGGTCACGCTGTCGGACTTCTCGATGGAGAAGCGCGTGATCGTATAGAACGACCGTTCCTGTCCCACGATGGTGATGTCGGTCCCGTGCAGGGTGGTCACAACCCGCACATCGGCATTGCCCTCACGCAGCATCTCGCGGGCAATCCACGCACTGGTCGCATGCGGAATCGCGTAGTGGCAATGCAGGATATCGAGCTGATGATCGCGCACGACTTCGTGCATGCGCACCGCGAGCGCGAGGTCGTAGGGCGGATATTCGAAGAGCGGATAGCGCCCGACATCGACTTCGTGAAACCAGACCCGCGGCAGAAAGCTTGGCAGGCGGAATGGCTGCTGATACGTGATGAAGTGGACTTCGTGGCCGCGCGCGGCGAGCGCGATGCCGAGCTCGGTCGCGACCGCGCCGGATCCACCGTAGGTCGGGTAACACGTGATGCCGATCTTCATGCGGTCCTCAGCTGCATCGCGCGGTCCGCGACGGAGTCCTCGTGATCCCACCAGGCAAGCACCTGGTCAAACGCGTCGGGCGCATCGGGATTGATGTGCGTGACCTGCGTGGCTGGAAGCTGATGGCGAAACCAGGTACGCTGGCGTTTCGCGTACTGGCGCGTTTCGATGATGACCCGCTCGATCGCCGCGTCCCTCGTCGGCGCACCTCCGGCGGCTTCGATCGCATCGCGAACCACGCGATAGCCGCTCGCCGACCATGCGGGCGCATCGGGTGTGACGCGTTGCCTGAGCCGCTCGACTTCGTGGAGGAATCCGTCAGCGATCATCTGGCGTACGCGGTTGGCGATGCGCGAGGCCAGCACGGGCCCGGGGTCGACCACAAGATACCGTACCGGTGTAGGGCGCGCGTCACCGGCGCTGCGGCCGGCTTGCATGGCTTGGCTGAGGCGCGTGCCGTCGAGCAGGGCGGTCTCGACAGCCCGCAGCAGTTGCGTACGGCCCAGATGGGCGCGTGCGGGGTCGAGGCGGAGGCACCAGCGCGTGAGGTCAGCCACGGAAGCGGACGCCAGCCAGGCGGCGAGTGCGGCGCGACGGACGGGGTCGAGTACGGGCACGGCATCAAGGGGCGAGACCAGCGCTTTCACATAGAGGCCCGTGCCGCCGACGATCACGGGTGGTGTCCCGGCGTGCCATGCGAGGTCGCTCCAGCGAAGCGCGTCCGCGGCCCAGCGGTGCGCGGAGTAGCGCTCGGTCGGCGCGACGACGTCGATGCCATAGTGCGGCACCAGCGCACGATCCGTGGCCGACGGCTTGGCGGTTCCGATGTCGAATCCCTGGTAAACCTGCCTGGAGTCGGCGCTCACAATGGCGAGCCCGCGCGCGCGCGCGAGATCCATCGCGAGTGCCGACTTTCCGGCCGCGGTGGGTCCCACGATGATGCGATGCGGCACGGCCGACGCCGTGCGTTCGGCGTTGACGTCACCGTCGGCCACCGACGTGCTCACGACCGGCTCACGGGCAGCTCACGGGCAGCTCACGGGCAGCTCACTTGCGGCCGAAGCGCCGATCGAGTTCGTCCCACGAGAGCCGGACGATCGTCGAGCGACCATGCACGTCGTGCGCGGGCAGCTTCGTGTTGGCCAAAGCGATGTAGAGTGCCCGCATCTCGCCGGGCGACAGGACATCGCCGGCCTTGATGGCCGCCTTGCATGCGAAGGTGGCTGCGAGCCGCTCGTGCCGCTTGGCATCGCCGGCCGAGCGATCACCAGTCAGGGCCGCGAGGGTTTCCCGGAGACACCGTTCCGCGTCGAAGCGAGGGTGCGGCATCGGCACCGCATGGACCAGTAACGAGTGGCCGCCGAACCCGTCCATCTCGAAGCCAAGCTTTTCGAACGACGCGCGGTTGGCCTCGAACGCGTCCGCCTCATCGGGACCGAGGTGCAGTGTCATCGGGAAGAGCAGCCGCTGCGACGGCGCTTCGCCGCGCTCGAGCACACCAAGGAAGTCCTCATACAACACGCGCTCATGGGCCGAGTGCTGGTCGATGAGAATCACGCCGTCCTCGTGTTCGAACATGAGATACCTGCGCCGCAGTTGCATGAGCGGCGGGACGGCGATGGGCGTGTCGTCAGCGGGTCGCGAGCCGACGGCGACGTTTTCCGCATTCCCGGCGACATCGGCGCCCGCCCGTGCGCCCGCCAGTGCGTCCGTCGCACCGCTGGCCCCGTTGGCATCGTGCATCTCGTGGGCGCCGTACATATCGGGCGAGGCGAAGAGTCCTTCGGCGGCCGGTATGGCCCGTAGCGCGGCGGGCTCGATGGCATGGCCGTCATCGCGCCACGACGGCGCCGCGACGGGTGTCCAGGTGCGCCATCCGATGCCGGCGCTGGCGTCGAAGAGGCCGAGGGCGCGACGCACGGCGTTCTCGACGGCGCGTTCCGTGGGCCAGCGGTCCCGCAGACGCACTTCGGACTTCGCCGGGTGCACGTTCACGTCGACATCCGCAGCGGGCACATGCAATGCGAGCACGAGCGACGGCCGCACGCCGGACGGCAGCGTGGAACGATAGGCGGCTTCGGCGGCGCGGATGATGCCGTGATCGCGCACGACGCGCCCGTTGATGATCAGCAGGACGCGGCGCGTGGCCGTCCCCACATCGGCGGGACGTTCGATCATCCCCGTGATGTGGATCGGTCCCTGGACGTCGTCGAGATCGACGAACCGTTGCACGTCGCGATGTCCCCACAACTCGGCGAGCCGGGCACGCAGCGTCGGGACCGCGGGCAGATCGAGGGCGACCTTGCCGTCGTGACGTACCGTGAAATGCACATCGCGACGCAGCGCGCCGATGGCGTGCATGGTATCCATGATGCCGCGCCATTCCGACCGCGCACTACGCAGGAATTTCTGTCGCGCGGGGGTGTTGTAGAACAACCGCTGCACCGACACGGTGGTGCCGCGGCGGCGCGTCGCCTCGCGGGTCTCGAGGACGGCGCCGGCAGCGGCGCGTACCTGCGTGCCGGCGCCGTCTTCCGAGGCCGTTTCGATCAGCAGTTCGGAAACCGATGCGATGGCGGGCAAGGCCTCGCCGCGGAACCCATAGCTGCGCACCCCGACGAGTTGTTCGGCCGCCGTGATCTTCGACGTCGCGTGCCGCGAGAGACACAGGACGGCATCATCGCGATCCATGCCGCTGCCA
Source organism: Gemmatimonadota bacterium (assembly GCA_947457715.1). The sequence continues at coordinate 4,514 of CANGXK010000007.1, read as the reverse complement.
TCATCGGCGATGCGGATCAGTGCGCGACCGCCGTCCTCGATGGTGACGTCGATGGTGGTCGCACCGGCATCGAGCGCATTCTCGACGAGTTCCTTGACCACCGACGCGGGGCGTTCCACGACCTCACCGGCCGCGATCTGGTCGGCGACGGCACTGGAGAGAACGGCGATTCGCGACATACGGCAACCTATCGGGTCACGGCGGGCGATACGAGCGGAATCGTGCGTGCCGCCGGCAGCCATCCGCGCCGTCCGTCGGCGTGCAACACCCGGAGCCATCCTTCACTGGCCTCTTCGACGTGCACAACGTCGCCGGTAGCAACGCCACCCATCGCATTCGCGTCATGGCCCGGAGCGGCGCGCATCGTTCCCGGACGCCGAACGACCAGCATGCCGGTGGCATCGAGTTCTCGAGCGCCCCAGGCGGCGGCGGCACCGGTGCTCACGGCGAGCAGCAGCGCGAGCACGGCGGCGGTCGAGGCAAACCCCAACCACGCCGGCGACTGTTCACGACGCCGCTGTGCACGCACAACCGCCAGCATGGCCCACCCCACGAGCCACGCCGACATCGCCAGCACGGCCAAGGCCGGGACCGGAATCATGGGGACCTCAGCCACCCCGCCACGCGCTCCCGCAGGAAGCGACGCGAGTCGCTCCTGCAGATCCACCGCGACCGGCTCGAGTCGCGCGGCACGTTGCCACGCGATCACGGCGGACACCGTATCGCCGGCGGCCCAGGCGGCTGCGCCCCAGTTGGCCAGCAGGTCGGCATCAGCGGGCCGAGCATCGACTGCTTGGGCGAACTGTTCGGCCGCCCGCGAATACTGACGCCGGCCGTACAGAGCCGTGGCGCCGGCCACCGTGGCTTCGACTGCCCCCCGGCCGGTCGCCCCGCGATCAGTTGCCGATGGAGCGGGGGCGGTCTGTACCGGTGTGCCCTGCATCGCCGCGATCGGGCGAGGCTGCAGCGCGGCCGCGGCGCTCCCCAATGCGATGCACAGGCCGACGCGCGCCTGCGCGTGCCGGGCCGATCGGATCGTGCGCGCGTGGGTGACCGCTTCGGCGTCGACGCGCGCGAGCAGCGTCTCGGCACGAGACGTGAGGGCAGCAGGACCAGCAACGGGCACCGGGCCGTCACTGAATCCCTGCACGGCGAGTTCGTCGAGCAGGGTGAGCAGGGCTTGGGTGGTCTCGCGCGTGACCCCGCGGCGGCGGACCGTGCGTCCGACATCGCTCCGCGAGACCAGTTCCTGCGGTGTCACCTTCAGTCGCTGCGCCAGGGCGCCGAGCAGGGAGCGGCGCGTGTAGCGCGCGTGATCGCCGATATCCATCGTGGCACGCGGCGCCGCGGCGCGCGGCATGCTGTCACCGGCGGCGACCCGCGCGCGGCGCGCGGCACCGACCCGCGCGCCGATCACGAGCACGAGCCACGGCAACGGTGCCAGCAGCAGCACGACCATCAACGGCAGGCGCCAGGCCACGAGCCGCTCGGCCGCCGAGATGGTGGAGGCGCCCCGCCACGCGCGCAACGCAACGACCGACACGTTGTCGCCTTCGGCCACCGCGGCGAGGGTGCCATCGTCGACCGTCAGCGCGCCCGGGGTCGTTTCGGCATAGGCGTACACGCCTCGATACGGATCGAAATAACTGTAGCGCAGCGCCGGCAGATCGACGCTGCCCGCCTGCGTGGGTGTGAGAATCCAATCGAATTCCTTGTAGCCGCGCACGAGCGCTCCGCTGGTATCCACACGTACGCGCTCGGTCCCAGGCACCGTGGATGCCCACGACACTTCGAGCACGGGACGCGGCAGCAGCTTCACATTGCCGGTGCCACTCACGCGCATAGTGAGCACCAGCGGATCGCCGACGCGCGCGATGGCGGAGTCGAGGGTGATCGACGCGCGCAACACCCCCACGGCACCCGTGAAATCCGGCGGTCGCCCCGCCTCGGGAAGCGCCTTCACCACCAACTGCGCACTCTCAGCCCGCACGACGAACCGCTCTTCGCGGCTGAAGTAGCTGGACGATTGTGGCAGGGTGTAGTTCAGTTGGGGGGCCGGCACCATGAGGGTGCCTGAAGCCACGGCGAAAAGTGCGCGTCGAAAGACGTGCGCTTCGAACAGGGCACCGCCGTAGCTGCGCGGCGGCACGCGGCGCGGTGTTCCGAGCTCGTAGGCCAGCAGACCACGTAACTCGGGGGGCACGAACTCCGGATTGCGACGGAGCCGTGCCCGTGCCGACTCGCTGAGAAGCACCGCGACTTGGTAGGTGACCTGTTGTCCGACGAAGACGGTGTCGGGAAAGGTGGCCGCGTGAAAGTCGACGGGCCGATTGCTGTTGGCCTGCAATCGATCGAGAATGGCGGTCGGCGACGGCTGCGCCTGTAGCACGGCCGGGGCGGCTTGGGTGGCCAAGCCGCCGAACAGCGCCAGACGACAAAGCAGCCGGGAATGCAGGCGCAGGCATGGCTTCACCAGTCTTTTCCTCCCGGCGGCGTACGGCCCTGTCGCTGCTTGCGTCCCTGGACATCGCGCTCTTCGCGGGCGGCGCTGTTCAGGAGCGCCTCGGCCTGCTTCTGATCGAGCCCGCCCTGATTCTGCGGCTGCTCATCCGGCTTGTCGTTCTTCGCGTCGCCCCCCCCGCCACCACCACCGCCCTGCGGTGGCGGTGGCTTCCGGAGCGCGAGTTCGTAGTTCCACTTGGCGTCGGCATCGATGGGGCGCGCGGTGAGGAACGCGCGATAGGCCGCACGTGCCGCCGCGAACGACGCCTCGGCGTCAGGATTCTGCGGCGCCTGCCCCATCGCCAGTGCGGCGTAGCCGGCGTTGAATCGCGCACGCATCCGCGTTTCCCCATCACTTTCGCGCCGAACCATTTCCAGCAACTCGGCGGCGGCCGTGAGTGAATCAGCGCCGATAAGCGCGGTGCCGAGGTTGTAGCGCGTACGCACGGTGGTGTCGCCGCCGGCAATCTGCGCGCGGTAGCCGGCAATGGCCGCCTGCACATGGCCTTCGGCAAACAGGGCGGCCGGATCGGGCGCCTGCTTGCACGACATGAGCGTGACGGGAAGCGCGGCCAACATGAGGAGGAGTGCGACCGGCGGCATCGTGGACGGCAGCGGCGATGCCGTTTCGCCCGACGAACGACGACGGGTGAGCAACCAGGTGTCATAGGCGAGCAGGGCCAGCGCCGGGAGCAGCAGCCACAGGTACCGCGGCACGTGATCCTCGCGTGAATCGACCTTCCGTTTGGCCGTACGGAGCGAGCGTAGGGCGCCTCGCACGCGCGTGGCCTTGTCGGACGCGTCGGCGGGAATGAACGTGCCGCCCGCCGCCTTGGCTGCCGCCTCGAGCAACTCCGGGGCGTAGCGCGTGATGACGACCTTGCCTTCGTCATCGCGCTTCTCGCGGGTGACGGTGCCATCCTGAATGGGGATCGTGCTGCCCTGCGTCGTCCCGAACCCGACGGTCACCAGACTGACGCCTTTGGTGCCGGCTTCGGTGGCGGCCGCCTGCACATCTTCGGCGGGTTCGAAGGCCTCGCCGTCGGTCATGAGCACGAGCGCGCGGTCGGCACTGCCATCGCTGGCGAGCAGCAGTTCCGTGCCTTGGCGGATCGCGCGGGCAATCGAGCTACCCGCCTGCCCCACGACCGAGGGATCGAGATTATCGAGGAAGAGTTCGATGGCCCCGTCGTCGCTGGTAAGGGGCGTCAGGATGTAGCTCCGGCCGGCGAACGCGATCAACGCCACCCGATCGGCCTGCGACATGGCGCGCAGCCGACGGACTTCCTGCTTCACGCGCTCGAGTCGCGACGGACGGTCATCGGGCGCCATCATCGAGAGCGAGGCATCGATGGCGATCGCCATGTCAATGCCGCGCGCGCTGACCGACCCGTGGGCGAGCCCCCAGCGCGGTCCCGACAGCGCGAGCCCCGCGAGAAGCGCGATCAGCACAAGCCGCACGGTGCGGCCGCGCTCATCGGGATCGGTGATCATGACCAGCCGACGCAGCGCCGACGACTCGGCGTATCGCTGGAGTCGGACGCGACGCTGACGCGTGCGCACCGATCGCATCCACCAAACGGCCAGTGGCAGCAGCACCGCAGCGGGCAACAGCCACGGCACGTCGAAGACGAGCGGGGGGAGGGTGCCGAGGGTCATGGCAGCACGCCGCGGCGCGCGCGCAGCACGAGCTCACCCAACAGGGCGGCGAGCCCCAACACCAGGGGCCACCGGAACTGCTCGGTGTACCGGATATAGGCGCGGGCGTCGACAATGGAGCGTTCGAGCGCGTCGATCTGCTCGTAGATATTCTGCAGAGCCTGCGCATCCCTGGCGCGGAAGTAGCGGCCGCCCGTGTTGGTGGCGATCTCGGTGAGCAGCGCCTCGTCGATTTTCACGGGGCGATTCTCATAGCGCAGGCCGAAGAGTCCGCGTCCAACGGGTACGGCCGCCATGCCTTCGCTGCCGATGCCGATCGCGTAGATGCGAATCCCGAACGCACCGGCAGCCTG
>CANGXK010000006.1 GCA_947457715.1 Gemmatimonadota bacterium | reverse complement strand
GGTATGACCGGCCGCGTCGGTGCCAAAGCGTTCGGTTGGATGCTGGGACTCGCGATCGCCTGCGCGATCTTCTCCGCGCTCGTCGCACCGCCCTGGTTCGACACGCTGGCGCTCGATCCGGAGGCTACCGCGCGCCTGCGTGCGACGGCATCGATCGACATCCCGCCCGCCGATGCGCTGTCGCTGCGCACGTGGATTCTCGGACTGATTCCGCTCAATCCCATCAGGGCCGCCGCCGACGGCACGTTGCTGCCCGTGGTGTTGTTCACGTTGCTGTACGCGTTCGCACTTGGCAAAGTGAGCGACGGACCACGTGCCGCGCAGTTGGCCTTCTTCCGCGGCATGGCCGACACGATGCTGGTGGTCGTGCGCTGGATGCTCGCCATCGCGCCCATCGGTATTCTGGCGCTGGCCACGGTCCTTGGTCAGAAGCTCGGCACATCGGTGCTCGGGGCCATCGGGTTCTACTTCATGGTGGTGATCGTCCTGCACATCATCGCCACGGCGGCGCTGTATGGCGTCATGGGCGTCTCGCGACGCGTGCCGCTGCGAGATTTCGCTCGCGCCCTGATCCCGTCGCAAGTCGTCGGTATGGGCACCCGCAGCTCGCTCGCTGCGCTGCCGGCGATGGTGAGAGGCGCGACCGATGTGCTGCACTTGCCGGCCACCGCCACCGGCTTCGTGCTGCCGCTCTGTGCGTCGGTATTCAAACTCACCAGCGCGATCTACTGGGTAGTGGGTGCGCTGTTCGTGGCCAAGCTGTACGGCATCGACCTGCCCGTGTCGAGCATCGCTCTCGTGGCCGCCAGCAGCGTCGTGCTGAACTTCAGCACCCCTGGCATCCCGAGCGGCGGCATGCTGTTGCAGGTGCCGCTCTACACCAGCATCGGGCTGCCGGTGGAAGGCATCGGCATCATGATCGCGCTCGATACGCTGCCCGACATGTTCAAGACGCTGCTGAACGTCACGGCCGACATGCTGGTGGCCGTCATGACCGTGCCGGCGGGGGAGCTGTCGGCGAGGGTGGAGTGAGCCTGTTCGTCCGTTGAAAAGTTCACGCAGAGTACGCAGAGGGGCAGAGGTCGCAGAGACAACATTTTTCCCTCTCTGCGTGCTCTGCGCCCTCTGCATCTCTGCGTGATCAGTTCAACGATCTCGCCAAAGCACGAACCACCAGGCTACGCCGCCAAGATCGGCAGTCGCCGGCTCGGCGCCGTCCGCATGCCGCGCTCGATCACACCACCACCAAGCACGATGTCGCCGTCGTAGATCACCAGCGACTGCCCCGGCGATATCGCGTGCACCGGTTCGTCGAGTGCGAGTTCGATCGCCTCGCCCGACAGTCGCACGATCGTGGCCGGTGCGGCGGCGGCGCGATTGCGCACCTGCACCTGCACCTGCGCACCAACCATCGGCGGCTCCACCAGCCAGTTGAGCTCTCGCGCCTCGAGGCCGCGCCCCAGCAGCGCCTCGCGCGGGCCGATCACCACCGCGCGTTCACCCGGCACGATCTCCACGACGAACATCGGCTCGGCGAAGCCACCGGGCAGTCCCTTTCGCTGACCGATGGTATACCGCGCGAACCCCTGGTGTTCGCCGATCACTTCGCCGCTCACCAAACGCAGCGGCCCAACCGAGAGGGCAGGGGCGTCAGCGCCAAGCTGTTCCTCGAGCACGCGCACGTGATTGCCGTCGGGCACGAAGCAGATGTCCTGACTCTCCGGCTTCTCGGCCGTGCGCAATCCGAAGCGACGCGCGATCTCGCGCGTTTCCGCCTTGGTTTGATTGCCCACCGGCAACACCAAGCGCGACAACACCGGGCGCTCGATGCCCCACAGGAAATAGCTCTGATCCTTGGCCGGATCGAGCCCGCGCAACATCACGCGGGTGTCGCCGCCGTTCGGCACGGTCCCCATGCGCGCATAGTGCCCGGTGGCCAGCCACGGCGCGTCGATATCGTCGGCCTTGTGGAGCAAGTCGCGGAACTTCGTGAACGTGTTGCAGCGCACGCAGGGAATCGGCGTGCGGCCGCGCGCGTACTCCTGCACGAAGTCGTCGAGCACATCATGCCCGAAGCGATCCACCAGATTCGTCACGTAGTGCGGAATGCCGAGCGTCTCGCACACGCGTCGCGCGTCGCTGGTGCTGTCGAGTGAGCAGCAGGGACGGTCGGGAATATCCTTGCCGTCTTCGTGCAGCTTCATGGTCACGCCGACCACGTCGCATCCCGCTTCCACGAGCACCGCCGCCGCGACTGACGAATCCACGCCGCCGCTCATCGCCACGAGTACGCGCTCGCCCTTCTGCGGCAACAGGCCGTGCACCAACGCGTTCGACATCGCTCTGCTCAGAACTCGACGGTCTCGAACGCGCACGACGCGCTCGCCGCCTTGCCTACCCGCGACTTCTCGGCGAGCGTGGTCAGCACGTCGAGGGTGCGCTGCACGTCGGCATCGGTGCTCAGGCAACCGAACGACAAGCGCAGCGCGGCATTCGCGATATCGGGAGCAACGCCCATCGCGCTCAGCACGTGCGACGCCGACACGCTGCCGCTCTGACACGCCGAGCCCGCGCTGCAGGCGATGCCGCGCAGATCGAGCGCCATCAGCATCGACTCGCTGCTGGTGCCGGGGATCGACATGTTCGTGATGTGCGGTGCGCGCAGTGCACCCTCGGCATGGATGACCACGTCGGGAATGCGTTCACGCAGCCCCTGCTCGAGCGCGGCGCGCATGGCCGACAACCGCGCATGCTCGGCCTCGTGCTCGGCCAGCAGCAGCTCGGCCGCTGTGGCCAAGCCGACGGCGAACGCCACGTTCTCGGTGCCCGGCCGACGGCCACGATCCTGTGAGCCGCCATGAAACATCGGCTCGAGCGGCGTGTCGCGGCGGATGTACAGCGCACCGATGCCCTTGGGGGCGCCGAACTTGTGTCCCGAAATCGTGAGCAGGTCGAACGGCGTCTTCCGGGCGTCGATCGAGACCTTCCCGAAGGCCTGCACGGCATCGGTGTGAAACACCGCGCCAGCGGCCTTGGCGTGGGCCGCCAACGTCGGCACATCCTGCATCACACCCACTTCATTGTTCACCCACATCGCGCTGGCCACGGCCACGCGACTGTCGAGCAGCTCGGCGAAGTGCGCCAGATCGACCAGGCCATCAGGCATCACGCGCACGATGCGCTCTTCACCGCCTTCGTGCGCCACCTGATGCACGGCGGCGAGCACCGCCTTGTGCTCGATGGGCGTCGTGATGGCGGCATCGCGCCCCTGCGCCCGCCGCGTCCGGAACACGCCCAGGATGGCGAAGTTGTCGCCCTCCGTGCCGCCCGACGTAAAGCACACTTCGTCAGGATGCGCGCCCAGGCAGGCAGCCAGTCGCTCGCGCGCTTCGTCGAGCGCCACGCGAGCTTCGCGGCCCCAGCGGTGCACGCTGGAGGGATTACCGAACCGCGCGCCGAAGAACGGCGCCATGGCGGCCATGACCTCGTCGCGCACCGGGGTGGTGGCGGCGTGATCCAGGTACACGGGCTGAGTCATCCCCATAAATTACAAGAGAATGTTCACGACCTGTATCCACTGCACTGCCGATTTGGGCCGGAATGAGGCCTTCGAAGCCTTTCCGGTGGGCTCGAGGCTGGCCTTCGACGCCGCCCGCGGACGTCTCTGGGTGGTGTGCCGCCGCTGCGACCGCTGGAACCTCTCGCCGCTCGAAGAGCGCTGGGAGGCCATCGAGGCCATGGAGCGCCGCTTCCGCGACAGCCGCCTGCGGGTGAGCACCGACAACGTGGGGCTGGCCCGCCTCAAGGAGGGGGTCGATCTCATTCGCATCGGCGAACCGCAGCGTCCCGAGATGGCGGCCTGGCGCTACGGCGACCAGTTCGGCCGGCGCCGCAACCGACAGCTGTTGGTTACCGGGGCGGTGGTCGGAAGCGCGGCCGCCGTTCTCGGGGGGATGGTCGCCGTGGGAGTGAGCGTGGGGAGCTTCGCTGGCTTTTACGCCAATGGCCGTCTCTGGGACGCCCTGATCAACGGCCGGCAGAGTGTCTCCATTGGCAAGATCGCGCTCCCTGATGGAGAGCTCGTCGACGTGCAACGCAAGCATGCACGCATGAGCTCGCTCATGCGCGGGGCTGATGGCGGACCGCTTCAGCTGCGATTGGAGTCGGTCGCCCGCTCGCACCTGCTGACCGGGGACGACGCCATGAGGGCGGCGGCACGACTGCTGCCGACGGTCAATCGCTTTGGTGGATCACGTGTTCAAGTGCAGGATGCGGTCTCGTTGCTTGAAGAGGTGGGCGATCCCCTTCGTGTCCTGACCTCGGTGCAACAGCGTGTCGGTGCCAAACGAGGCGATGAGCGTTGGGGTGCCGGCAAGAGTGCGTGGTTCGGAAGCGACGAGAGAATGGTCGTGAGAAAACTCCCCGGCACGCTGCATTCGCTCGCACCCCGCGACCGTCTCGCCCTCGAGATGGCGCTCCACGAGGAAAGCGAACGGCGTGCGATGGACGGCGAACTCGCCGCGCTCGAACTCGCGTGGGCCGAAGCCGAGCAGATCGCCAAGATCGCCGACGACATGTTCTTGCCCGCGTCGATGAACGATCGGCTCGATAAGCTGCGGGAGCGCTGATGTACTCCACCTGCATTCACTGCCGGAAGTCGCTCGGCGCCAATGAGGCCATCGAGGCACTGCCCATCGGCCGGCGGCTGGCGTTCGATGCGCGCAAGGGACGGCTCTGGGTCGTATGCCGCAGCTGCGAGCGGTGGAACCTCACGCCCTTCGACGAGCGCTGGGAAGCGATCGAGCAGAGCGAGCGTGCGTTTCGCGATACGCGCGTGCGCGTGAGCACCGATCACATCGGACTCGCGCGCCTGGCCGACGGTACGGAGCTCGTGCGTATCGGTGAGCCGCAGCGCCCCGAGTTCGCGGCGTGGCGCTACGGCGATCAGTTCGGACGGCGCCGGGTGAAGGCGATCGCCACGGGCGTTGGGATCACCGCTGCCGCCGGACTGCTGGTGAGTGGTGCGGTCGCCAGTGGAGTGGGATTGGCGGCACTCATGCCGGCGGTGCATGCGCTCAACATGTACGGGCTTCTGGCCGCGAGTCAGCTGGCGCAGAAGCCCGCCGATCACCCCGACGGTGGACGGTTCATCCCGATCGGCAACCCACGCATCATCCCGAGCGATCGCGCCGCCGGATGGGCGATCGACATCGGCTATACCGCGCACTATCACGGCGCGGATCCGACCCTGCGCAACGGCGGCTACTGGTCGCTGATGCGCCGGCAACAAGGAGGAAAGAACGAGATCGGACGCGTGCAATTGCACGGAGCCGATGCCATTCCGCTGTTGCGTCGCCTCATGCCACTGATCAATCGTGGTGGCGCGCGCCGCACGGTGATCACCGACGGCGTGTCGCTCATCGAACAAGCGGGTGGACCCGAGCGCTTTGGTAAATGGGCCGCCGGGATGCGTCGCGAATGGGCTGCCAAGAGCACCTTCGGCGACACCGGCGATCTCTCCGCCATTCCGGCTGCGGCGCGGCTCGCCTTCGAGATGGCGATCAACGAAGACGCGGAACGTGAGGCGCTCGAGGGCGAGCTCGGTGCGCTCGAGCGGGCGTGGGCAGAGGCCGAGGGCATCGCCATGATTGCGGATGCGTTGCTGCTCCCCGACGTGGTCACCGAACACTTCGATCGGCTCAAGAAGCCCTGAGCCCGTAGCGCGCTACTGCTCGCGGATCGCGCGCAGCAGCGCCCGCACCGGCGCCGCGTCGGCACCATGCACCGCCAGCGGCTGCGCCAGCAGTTCGTAGCGCCCCACCGGCACCAGGTCGAGCGCAAGATTCTCCAGCACGAACGCACCGCCGCCGAAGATCGCGTTGTGCACCGGCAACGCCGTACTCGTGCGACGATCCACACTGGGGGCATCCACCCCCCACAGCGTGAGTCCGTGCTGCACCAGCCATTGCGCTGCGTCCTCGCTCAGCGCCGGCCAATCCGCCGGGAACGCGCCACCGGCCACTGAGTGCCCGGTGCGCACGATCACGCGCGTCGGCACATGCGCGCCGAGCAATTGCTGCAGCACCGGAATCGTGATGTCGTGCGACGCGTCATGATCGGCCGGCAGCGCAATGCACTGCACCTCCCCCACGAACACCGACGCCGGCAAGGACTCCGACGCCGGCCACGACGACTGCACATGCAACGGCGCGTCGGCGTGCGTGCCCACATGCGCACTCGTGGACAGCACGCCCAGGTTCACGCTGCTCCCGTCCTCGCGCCGGCATGTCCACCCGCACGAGAACCCCACGTCGTCCGGCCACGGCGGCGTGGTTGAAGCAAACGGCACACTGATATCAAAGAACACGATGACTCCTTACTCCATACCCCTTACTTCGCTGTCCCATAGAACTTCGACCGCACCGCCCACAGATCCGGGAAGAACCGGTGGCTCACCGTGCGCGACAGATACTTCGCGCCCAGCGTACCACCCGTGCCGAACGTGCCGGGGCCGATGATGCGCTCCACCAGTTGCACGTGCAGGAAGCGCCAGCGCGCGAACCGCTGTTCGAACTCCAGCAGGCCCTCGACCAGCAGGAACATCGGCGTCGGTCCCGGGCCCATGTAAAGCTCGGCCAGATCCATCTTGTCGTGTTCGATCAGCGCCAGCACCAGCGACTGCAGTACCGGACGGGCCAACGCTTCCTTCACCACGGCAGGTGGCTCGCCATGCTCGGTGATCGCCGCCAGGAAATGCGGGTCGCGCAATCCGGCCGTCGCTTCGATCGCGCGGAACTGCGCGCTCTGCGAGCCGCTGCTCGACCCCAGATACCCGCGGAACTGTGCGAAGCGCTGCGGTGGCAGCGTATCGAGGGCGGTGAGCTGCTGCGCGATGATTTCCGTGAGGACGTTCACGCGCTGCACGGCGAGCAGCGCCCGCATGGTGTCGAAGGCCTCGAGCGCCGTGATCATCGTGTCCATTTCGTGGCGCAGCACCTTGAACCACAGCTCACTGGCCTGATGGACCACGATGAACAGCAGTTCGTCGGGGTGCTCTGGCGTCGACTGCAGCGTCTGGAGCTCCAGCAGCTCCGGCAGCCGCAGATAGCTGCTGTAGTCGATGCTCGACGTGTGTCCGTGCGCGGTTTCACTCATGGAAATGGTCTGCCGAAAAGGGGAGTGCACTCAGAACGTGGAGACGCCCAGCGTGGTGACGTCGTCGATCTGCAGGGTTTCATCGGTGTAAAATGGCTCGCCGTATTGCACGCGAATGAGCGATCCGTAGTGCGCCGCCTGATGCGTGACAATGTCGTAGAGCGGTTCACCATTGGGATACACTTCGCCCGCCTGCGTCGTCCCGTCGAACTGCGAGCCATAGCACTGGATCGCCTCGAGCTTGCGGGCGAACTGCGCGCTGATGTCGACCACGAACGACGGCTTCACGGCGTCTTCGCGGTACGTCACGACATGCAGCAGTTTGAACGGACGGAACGCCGCGTGATCGCCTGGCTGATACTTCGCAAGTCCGCTCAGGAAGCAGGCGTCGCGCGCCAGCTCCGTGGTACGGCGATGATCGGGGTGCCGGCCGCGCGGCGCCGGGATGATCACGACACGAGGGCGCAGCCGGCGCAGGACCTGCACCAAACGGCCGCGCGTCTCGTCGGTATTGCTGATGCCGGCATCCGGGAGTCCGAGATTCTCGCGCACCTGCAGCCCCAGCACCCGGGCCCCCTTGGCGGCCTCGGCGGCCCGCAGCTCGGCCGAGCCCTTGGTCCCCATCTCGCCCTGCGTCAGGTCGAGCACCCCCACGCGATGTCCGGCGTCGACCGCCTTAATGAGCGTGCCGCCACAGGTGAGTTCAGCGTCGTCACGGTGCGGCGCGATGCAGAGAAGATCAAGTGCGAACATGCAGGCACGCTACGCGGTCGTTGGGCCGTCGGCAACCATGAAGCGTGTTGGTCCTGCGCCGCCGTCCCCATTCCCGGGGTCGGTCAGCCCGCGCGCGCGAGGTATTTCGCCACTCGCGTGGCGATCTGTTGTCCGCTGGCAACGCAGTCACCCACCGACACACCGTTGCGGTAGTTGCCGGCGAGGTACAGGCCCGGGTTGGACCGCTCCGTCTCGTCGGCGGCGTCCTTCACCGCCTGATAGCCGACGGTGTACTGCGGGATCGCCCGCGGCCAGTACACGTGCTTCACGAAGATCGGTTCGCCGCGGACGCCGAGCAGTTGGCGCAGGTCGATCAATACGCGCTCGACCAACAGGTCGGTCTCTTCGCGCGCGCGCTCCGGCATTCGGGCGCCGCCTACGAAGCAGGTGATCACCACATGTCCGTCGGGCGCGCGGTCTGGGAAGAGCGACGAACTGAACAGCGCCCCGAGGATGCTGCGCTTCTCCTTTGAGGGGATCAGCATGCCGAAGCCATCGAGCGCGTGCGCCACATCGGCCCGACTGAAGCCGAGGGTGAGGGTGCTCACCGGCGGGTACTCGACGCGCTCTACCAGTGCCGCGTGTTTGCGCAGCGCGGCCGGCAACTCCATGGCGGCCAGCACGTGCGCCGGCGTCGCCATTACGACGGCATCGACCGTGTGCGCCCGCGACGCACCATCCTGACCCGCGTCGACGACCCAGCGCGCTTCGTCGCGGTGCAGGAGGCGCACGGGGCAGCCGAGGCGCAGCGTACCCGCCAACGACGCTTCGAGCGCGTCGGTCAGGGTCTGCATCCCATCGACAAACGAAATCAGTCTGGCTCGGGTCGCCGGGGCCGCCGGTATCTCGGCTCCGGCGAGATCCGCCGTATCTGCGGAGGCCGCCGGCATCTTCCCGCGCGTCGCCATCAGGCCGGCCGACAGCGAGCCGTACTTGCGCTCGAGATCGAACACCCGCGGGAATGCGTGCATCATACTGAGCGATTCGGTATCGCCCGCGAAGATGCCGGAGATGAACGGGTCCACCGCGTAGTCGAGCACTTCGTGCCCGAGCCGCCGGCGCACGAACGATGCGACCGATTCATCGGCGTCCGTCGCGCGCGTTCGCACCAACGGCTCAAGCAGCACGCGCAGCTTGGCCCTGAGCGAAAAGAGCCGCGTGGCGAGCATGGCCGGCGGCGTCATCGGGAACGACTGCAGCGTGCCGTTGCGAACGAGATAGCGACGGTTGGCCTTGGGGTTCGCTTCCACGACATCGTCCATCAGGTCAAGCTGCGCGATCAACGCCTCGACCGGGGCCGACGTCACGAACGAATTGGGGCCGTGCTCCGCCAGAAAGCCGTCGGTATGGGAGGTGCGAATGGCTCCGCCGGCGTGACTGCTCGCTTCGTACAACGTGACGTCCACACCACGCCGACGTAATTCGTAGGCGGCCACGAGCCCGGTAATGCCCGCGCCGACGACCGCGACCGACCGATGGTCGCCAGCGTCCGGGTGGGAAGGCGGCACGATGTCGCGATGGTCAGCCAGGGCACGCATCGGTCATTCTCCTACAGCGTCCGTTACCCAGTCGCGGGGCTCGAGCATACGCACCAGTCGAGCCTCGAAGGAATCAGGGGTGTAGCGTGGGGCATACTGCCACATCGCGAGCGGCGGCAAGCTCATGAGGACGCTCTCCACCCGCGCGTTGGTCTGCAGCCCGAAGATCGTCCCACGGTCATGCACGAGATTGAATTCCACGTAGCGTCCCCGACGTACGAGCTGGAATTCCCGTTCCGCTGCGGTGAACGCTTCATCGCGGCGACGGTCGACGATCGGTTCGTACGCCTGTCGCAACACGCGGGCCACGTCGCTCACGAACGCCTGTACGCACTCGTGATTCAGGCCGTGTGCCGCATCCTCGGGACGCAGATGATCGAAGAAGATGCCGCCGACCCCACGTGCTTCATTGTCGCGATGCACGTTCACGAAGTATTCGTCGCACCACCGCTTGAAGTCCGGATAGAAGCGTGCGTGGTGGCGACCGGCCATGTCACGCAGGGCCCGATGGAACGTGACGCCGTCCTCGGCATGCGGGTAGAAGGGCGTCAGATCCGTGCCGCCGCCAAACCAGCTGTCGGTCAGTTCGCCATGTTCGTCGGTCAGCTCGAAATAGCGGACGTTGAGATGCACCGTCGGCACCTTCGGGCTGCGCGGATGCACCACGAGGCTCACGCCGGTCGCGAAGAAGTGCGTCGCGCCGGCAGCGGCGCCGTGCCCGCCAAGACGCCGCGCGGCGGGCTCCGGCAGTTCGCCCATCACGGCCGAGCGATTGATGCCCGCCTTCTCGAACGTCACGCCGTCGGTCATGACGCGGGCCACGCCACCACCACCGCCTGGACGCTCCCAGCGGTCTTCGGCGAAGGTGCCCCCACGGTCGAGACGGCCGAAGAACGACGTCAACTCATCGTGCAGGCCCGCGATCCAGCGGGTGGCTTCTGCGCGACGGGTCACAACCGATGGGGCAGAGCTCAGCACTTCCGTCGGAAGCACCGCCGCGCTCATCGCGCCTCCGCCAACTGGTTGGTCCGGATGGTGGTCTCCGCAGCCGCGATCTCTTCCTCCGTCCATTGCCACTCTTTCACCGCGTCGATGAAGGCACGCGCGTGATCGGGTGAGACATCGGGAAGGATGCCATGCCCGAGATTCGCGATATGGCCGATCGGACCGAACGCCCGGATCATCGCGTGTGTGCGACGACGGATCTCGGCCGGCGGGCCGTAGAGCGCGCACGGGTCGAGATTGCCCTGCATGGCCACGCGGAACGGGTCGAGCTGGCGACGCGCGTCCATCGGCGACGTGTGCCAGTCGACACCGATCGCGTCGGCGTTGGTGGCCGCGGCGATTTCCGCCAGCGCCCACCCGGCACCGGGCGCGAACACGATCACCGGCACACCGGCTTCACGGGCCTTCTGGGCGCAGCGCGCGAGATACGGCAGTGCGAACGTGCGGAACTCTTCAGGGCCAAGGGCACCGGCCCATGACTCGAACAGCTGCACCACCTGCGCCCCAGCCCCGACCTGCGCCACGAGATACTCACCCACCGCGTCGGCAATCTTGCCGAGCAACGCATGGGCCATCTCGGGGTTTTCATACAGCATGCGCTTGGCGACCGCGAATTGTTTCGTGCCTTTGCCTTCCACCATGTAGGCCGCGAGCGTCCACGGCGAGCCGGCGAATCCGATGAGCGGCACTTTGCCGTTGATTTCGCGGCGCGCCAGCGTGAGCGCGTCGAGCACGTACTTGAGATGCTCCTGCGGATCGACCGCGTGCAGCTGGTCGAGATCCTTCAGCGAGCGAAGCGGGGAGGGAAACTGCGGGCCGATGCCTTCGTCGAGCGTGAGGTGCATCCCCATCGCTTCCGGAATCACCAGGATGTCGCTGAAGATGATCGCGGCATCCACACCGACCAGGTCGAGCGGCTGCAGCGTGACTTCGACGGCCAGCTCGGGCGTCCGGCACATGGTGAGGAAATCCGACTTCGCGCGCACGGCGCGATACTGCGGCAAATACCGTCCGGCCTGGCGCATCATCCACACCGGCGGGCGCTCGACGGCTTCACGCCGGAGCGCACGCAGGAGCAGATCATTCGCAGGCACTGACGGGGCGTGGGTAGAACTCACGTGAACTGCTCCGGTGAAAGAATCATCGAAGAACGACGATCGCGGGGCGCGACATGGGGGAGCACCGGCGCTGCGGGAATCGGTTCCGCGAGGGGCTTCGGGGCGGGCTTCGCAACCGCCGCGGTGCGGGGCGCGCGAACGGCGCGCGGCTCCGGCGCCGTGGCCGGCGAGAACATCTCCAGCAGCATCATCGCCTGCGCATCGAGTGGTTCGCCGCGCTGCACCGCACGACGCAAAGCCGCCATCGGACCGGCCAGCAACTTCGCGACGATGCGTGACGCGGCCCGTTCGGCGACGCCGGCGTCCTTCGAGGCAAACGCGACCTCGCGGCGCGCCACATCTTCGAGCGCCTCACGCAACGGCTTGATGGCATCGCGCGCCGGCATCGTCGCGACCCAATCCATGAACGAGCCGATCTCGTCTTCACAGATATCGTTGGCCACAGGGACGGCATCGCGCCGCATCGTCTCGGCGGACAGAATCGGCTGATGCAGCGTGTCGAGATCCACCAGCGTGATCCCGGCCTGTTCGGTGACCCGATGGTCGATGTTGCGCGGCACACTCAGATCCATCAACAGCAACGCATAGCCCGATGACGCACACGCGTCGCGCGCCTGCTGTAGGCCGCCGGCGGTAATGACCGGCACCTCGCTTCCGGTGGCCACGATCACGACGTCCGCCATGGCCGCTTCCACGTGCCGCGTTTCAAACGGGGCCGCGCGGCCGCCCACGAATTTCGCCAGCTCCTGCGCGGTCTCGAAGGTGCGATTCACGATGACCAGATCACGCGCGCCCAGCTTGTGCAGTTGCTTGGCGGCCCGCGCCCCGGTCTTGCCGGCACCGACCAACAGGCACCGCGCGTTCTCGAGATTGCCAAACCGCTGATTCGCCGTGATCGCCGCTTCGGCTCCGACCGAATTGCGACCAGCAGTCAATGACGTCTCCGTTTGTACCCGCTTGCCAGCGCGCAGGGCCGTCTCGAACAGGCGATGCAGCACCGGACCGGCCGAGTGGCCGCGTGAGGCGCGCTTGTATGCCGCCTTCAACTGGCCAAGAATCTGCCCATCGCCCAGTACCTGTGACTCGAGCCCCGCGGCGATGCGCACCACGTGACGCGCGGCTTCTTCCCCGAGTCGCTGGGTGGCGGTGAGTAGCAGTTCGTCGCCGTCGGTCCGCGTGCGCATCCATCGCCGCGCCAGCGTATGAACGGCACGGTCGACCACCTTCGGTTCGTCGCTGTCCACCCACGCGTACAACTCGGTACGGTTGCAGGTGGAGATCAGCGCAGCTTCAGTGACGATTTCGCTGCGGGCGGTCCGGTATAGCTGCGTGAGACGCTCCTCGGACAAATGGAAGCGTTCACGCGTGGCCACGTCGGCTTGGCGGAAATCAATTGCGATCGATATCAGCATCGGAGTGCGGACTCGGGGCAGTGGCTCACGCGGTCGCGAGACCGGTCAGATGCGCAAGATTCTTGAAAAAGATTCTCACGTGGGCGAGTGGCTTGGCCTTGACCAGCTGCTTGTTCATGTACCCGTCGAACGTGAGCTGCTGCACATCCCGATCGCGGCAGATCGCGACAAAACGTTCGCGGCGGTTGTCGTTGCGATACCAAAAAGACTGCATGATGTCGAGCACGGCGAACACCGGACCATGCCTACGCATGAAGCGACGACGCGCACCGCGTAACGCCTTCGCATTTCCCGTGGCCATGGCTTCCAGCACCGCCTCGGCAGCACACCGCCCGCCCGTCATCGCGTAGAAAATCCCTTCGCCACTGGCCGGGGCAACGACGCCGGCAGCATCGCCAGCCAACACCACGTCGCGGCCATTGTCCCACCTCGGCAGCGGCTTGATCGGAATCGGTGCGCCTTCCTTCCGAATCGTTTCGACATGGTCGAGCCCCGTCTCCCGGCGCAGCTTGGCCACGGCGTCCTTGAGCCCGAAACCCTTCTGTAATGTACCCGTCCCAATGCTCGTCGTCGCGCCATGGGGGAAAACCCAGGCATAGAAATCCGGGGAGAGCGGCGCCTGATAGTACACGTCGCAGCGCGCGGCCCCGAAATTGGCCTGGTGTCCGTCCACCGGCGACTTGACGATCTCGTGGTAGGCAAACACGTGCTTCGCCTTGTGGGCGTACGGAATGCACTGACGCGCCACCGGTGAGAGCGCCCCGTCGGCGCCGATCACCATCCGGGCGCGGACCTGACGCGTCTCGCCGGCCCGCGAACGTCCATCGGTGTAGCTGATGACGGGGATGCCGTCGGCACCGCGGGCGAAGGTCGTGAAGGTGCCGACGTGTCGCTCCGCGCCGGCGTTGGCGGCCCGTGCGCGTAACCACTCGTCGAACACGTCGCGGTCCACCATACCCACGTACCCGTTGCCCACCGGGATGTCCACCGTGCGCCAGGTCGGGGAAATGATGCGGGCGGTATCGATCTGGGCCACCATGAGCGAATCGGGCACCGCGAAGTCGCGCAGCAGTTGCGGGGGCACGGCGCCGCCACAGGGCTTGGTCCGCCCGGCGCGATCGAGCAGCATTACCGAACGGCCCGCTTTCGCGAGCTCGTGCGCTGCCGTCGCACCAGCCGGGCCACCGCCGATCACCAGGACGTCGTACAGCGCAAGCCGGGGTTCATCGTTCATGCAACAACCTCGCGTGAGAACACAGATTCCGTGCGCCACCGCGCCGTGAGGACGCGCTTCACTGCAGGACCGCCGGCAACAGCTCCGAGCGCTCGCGGAACACGTCATTCGCGCGCTCGCTGGACGCGCTGCGCAACGCGAGAAACGCCGACGCCGCAAAGAGCACCGCTTCAACACTGAACACGGCCAGATAGCCCTGAAGGGGCGAGTCCAGCACCGCCTTCGCCGTATCGACGCCGACCGCGCCCGCCATCGTGCCGGTCGCATACGCGAGCGCCTGCGCCGCGCCGAAGACACCAAGCCGCAGGCCGGCGCGTCCGTCCGTCTTGTCACCCGTCAGCGCCATCATCGAACCGATCGCGCCGATTGCAAACACGCCGTTCGCCAAGCCGAGGAGCATCACGATGCCCGTGAACATGCGCACGTCGCCGAGCACCGGTGAGGCCGCAAGTGCGACATACGTGATGGCCGACGCCAGGCAACCCGCGGCCGCCCAGTGACGGAGCTGGCCTCGACGGGTCGCCAGCATCGCCGTGGCTACCATGCCGATGAGCACCCCGCCGTGATGCATGCCGGAGAGCTTCGTGCTTTCGCCCGGCGTCATGCCGAAGGCGATACCGGCGAACGGCTCAAGGATCAGGTCCTGCGCGCTGTACGCGAACATCGCGAGAAAGACGAAGCTGGCGAAGAGGCGCGCTGCCGGTTCTTCCCACACCGTGCGCAGGGCGGCCACGAAGGATCCGTGCGAGGCGTCGGTATTCACGGGCACCGATGCGGCCGGCCGTGGTCCGCGTTCCACAGCATAGGTGGCGACGACGGCGACGAGCAAGCCGATGCCACCGATGCCGGCAGCAATGGCGATCAGTCGCGTGTACGAGAACGGATCGAGCAAGATGCCCGACGTGGCCGCCGTGATGATGATGCCGACAATCATCAGAATCCACGTGATCGCGGCGGCCCCGGCGCGCTGCGACGGATGCGCCCGCTCGCTCATCAGCGCAAGCAACGGCGTACCGGCGGCACTCACGCCTGCGCCGAGCACGACGCTGGCAATCGACGCGAGGGCGATGCCGAGGGCGACATGCGTCGCCATCACGGGGATGCTGGCGGCGACGCCCACGCCGCCCAGCGCGCAGACGGCGAGTCCGCCGAGAATCCACGGCGTTCGGCGTCCGCTGCGATCGCTGTCGTGGCCGAGTCGAGGGCGGAGAATCAACTGCACGCCGAAGTGCAACGCCACCAGGAAGCCCGGCACCGTCGCCGGCAAGGCCAGTTCCACCACGATGACACGATTGATCGTCGTCGTCAGCAGCACGACCACGGCCCCGATCGCAGCCTGTACCAAGCCAAGTCGGGCGAGTTGCCACCAGCTCACTTGGCCGCCTCCGTGACGATCGGCAGCGTTCGCACGGCGAAGGCGGCGATCATCATGCCGCTGACATAGAATGGCACGCCCAGCGCGCTGAGCCACAACGCGCGCTCGCGCGGCGACTGCACGAAGCGCCACATCATCATCGCTTGCACGAGCGCCAGCACACCGATCGCCAGCGCGTGCCACGGACGGCTCCACGTGACCAGCAGCGCTATCACCGCCGCCTGCGCCAGCACCATCACGAGCGATGCGACCCGGGCCGCACCGTCGGCACCGAGCAGCACGGGCAGGGAATTCACGCCCATCCGCTGGTCGCCTTCGATCGCCTTGAAATCATTCAGTGTCATGATGCCATGCGCGCCGATGCTGTACAGCGTGGCGAGCAGCAGCACCGGCATCGGCGGCACCTGATTGCCGAGCATGATGCCGGCGCCGGTCACCCAGGCGAGTCCTTCATAGGTGAAGCCCACGGCGGTGTTACCGATCCAGCCGTTACGCTTGAAGCGGAACGGCGGCGCACTGTAGCCCCACGAGAAGAGCAGGGCGATGGCGACAGCGGAGAGGCCGAAGGCACCAAGCGGGAGCGCGGCGAGCAGGCACAGCGCCGTCCAGAAAATCGCGATCGCGAGCCCCCACTGACCGGGAATGCGACCTGACGGAATCGGGCGGTTTGGTTCGTTGATCGCATCGACGTGTCGATCGAACCAGTCATTCACGGCCTGACTGGACGCGCACACGAGCGGCCCCGTGATCGCGATACCGAGCGCGAGGAGGGGCATACGCTCGGAGAGCGGCACACCGGCGGAAATTGCACCGCAAGTGAACGCCCACATCGGCGGGAACCACGTCACCGGCTTGAGCAGCGTCAGGACCGCTTTCGGGTCCGGGCGCGCTGGCGCCGACTGTACGGAAACGCTGACGCTCATAGGCGTCTATTTTAGTTGACAGTGCGCGATTGCGACAGAGGAAAGTTGAGGCGGAATCGCGGACCGCTTGGTCCTAGTCCAGGGAATGGCAAACGGCCGGTGTCAACCGGCCGTTGTCAGTCCCTGCTCAGCTGACCGGGGGGTCTTCGCCGCCACCGGGCGCGACCAGTCGGTGCCGCCGGAGCTTCACGTACAGGCTTTGCCGGCTCACCCCCAGCACCTCGGCCGCCGAGGTCCGGTTGTCGTTCGTGAGCTCGAGTGCCGCCTCGATGAAGTGGCGCTCGACCAGATCCACCGTATCCCGCACCAGATCCCGTAGCGAGACGCGCCCCACCAAGGTCGTGAGTTCTTCGACCGCACGGGTCAGGTCGCGGGCCCCTTGTGGGGTCGCCGCCAGCCGCCGGCCGATATCGCGCACGGTGAACCCGATGCAGGGCTCCTCGCCCTCCGGCGCCCAGACGGCCGAGACTTCGACCTCGCTCTGGTTCCCGTGCGTGCCGCGGGCCGACGTGGCCATGAGGCGCACGACCCCGTTCTTCTTCAGCATGCTCGTGAAGACCGGGAAGTCCGCGCCCGGGCGACCGATGTAGGTCGCGAACAGCGTCCCGCGCACCTGCTCCTCGCTGGCCAGTTCGGCGATATCGAGGAAGGCGCGGTTGGCGGTGAGGACATGGCCGTCGAGATCCGTGACCGCAAAGCCATCCGGCGACCGTTCGAGCAGGTCGATGACGCGGAGCGGCGAGTCCGCCGCCGCGCTGACGGTGGGGGCGATGTCGGCCGCCGACAGGCGGACCAGCAGCAGCGTGGCCGACTCCTGTCGGAAGCAGGAGGCCGACGCATGATATGACCGCCCCCCGGTGGCCATGCTGATCAGCACGTCTCCGGCGCGGCCGGCGCTTCGGGCCGTCATGGCCAGTTCTTCGAGCACCCGGGCTCCACCGGCATCGGCCCCAAACGGGAACGTGCGGCCGATCAGGCGATCCGGCGACTCGCCGAAGACGTGCCCCGCCGCAGTGTTGGCGTCGAGCACCTTGAGTGTGGACGCATCGATGACGAGAATCGCGTCGCTGGCGATCTGGAAGAGCAAGCGGTAGCGCGTCTCAACATGGCGCAGGCGCCAGTAGTCGCGCTCCATGGCTTGCTGCGCCTCGACCAGTCGCTGCTGCAGGGCGGAGACGTGGCGCATGTCCCGGCCGACCGCGACCAGATTCCCGTCCTGGCCGAGCCGGAGCGCGGTGTAGGAGACGGGGACGTCCGGACCGTCGACGAGCACGTGGTTGACCTGCCGACGCTTGGAGATCCCCGACGAAAGGGCCTCCTTGAGCAGCATGTCGATCTTGGACCGGGTCTCGGGCGTGACCGTTTCGATCCACGGGCGCCCGATCCATTGGGGCGCCGCGCCGAACTGGGTTTCCGCACCGACGAGCGCCACGTCACGAATGACGCCAGCCCTGTCCATCACAAGGGCAATATCCCCCGCTACGGCGAGCAGCGAGGCCGCGGTCCTGGCGTCGATCTCGCCAAACGCGGCGTCACTCGCGTCGAAGGGCATCACTGAACTGGCCATGATCGCCTATTGCCTCCCTCGGAGCGTCGGACGCAGCGTCGTGCGCGGTGGCGTGCGCGGTGGCGTGCGCGGTGGCGAGCAGCCGGCGCGCGATCTGTGGCGCCTCACGAGCATCTCCGGCGATGGCATTGGCGCCCATCTGATCGGCGAGGGTGGGGTCGTCACTGAAGACCTGCCCGCCCACCATGAACTGCACATGCGGATTCCGCGACGCCGACTTGAGTCGCCGGATGTCGCGCTTCAGCAGTGGAAGCCGGCTTTCGCTGCCGACGGAAAATCCGATCACGTCGTACCACTCGGTCCCTACCATCGTGAGCAGATCGCTCTCCGACCACGGCGCCCCCACGAGGACACGCCAGCCGTCACGCAGCAGGAATTCGCCGACCATGATGATGCCGAGGGTGTGCTGCTCGCCCGGAATACAGGTGAGCAGCACACTGCCGACGGGTTCACGACGGGTGGCATCGGCCAGAAAAACCTGCGAGAGATCGCGAAGCAGGCGCTGCATGCGCCCGAGCGACACCGTCACTTCGACGAAGTCGCATTCATCACACTCCCACAGCTGTCCGAGACGCCGCGCCGCCGGGGCGAACAGATCGAGATACACCGCTTCGACCGTCGCGCCATCCGCCAGCACCTCACGAACGAACTGCACCGCCCGCGCATCGTCTGGGCTGCGGACGGCCGCCACGAACCCGTCCACGTCAGGCTCCGACAGCTCGCGCGCGACGGCCATGGACAGTGACGGCGGCACCGGCCCGGCCCGATGACTCGCCAGCAGGCGGGGCACGAGCTCATTCTCTATCGTACGCTCGAGTCGCTCGAGGCGTTCGAGGCGTTCGGATCGACGGGGTACCGAGGGCGATTCCATCACGTCGTGGCTTGTGCCCGGGTCGCGAGTCACCGGAGGGTGACTGGAAGCGGCAGGCTGGAGGGAAGCGCCGAACATTGCCGCGTTATCTCCTAGGCGCAAGAACGAATTCGGGATCCTGGCGCCGTTGCCGGCGCGGTCGAAACACACGCCAAGTTTGTTACACCTGGAACGGATTGTCAAGAAAGGTTGACGTAAACTTTTCTTGACAACTTCGGCGCCATTCCGTAATCTCGTCTCATCTGGGAATGCGAACCCCCGGTAGAGATGGTTCTGATGACTGTGCCCACCCACGCCTCGGACGCGCCCACTGCGACCGCCGGCTCCCGTTCCCCGTCGCCACAGGCGCCGAGGGCCGGATTGTATACGCCCGAAGAGCGCCTGCGTCGCGATGCCACGCCGTGGACGCTCGTTCAGGGCATCTTGGCGCCTGTCCAGTTTCTGGTCATGGCCGTCTCGGTCGTGCTCGTCGTCCGGTATCTCAGCACCGGCCAGGGGCTCGCCGCCGCCAACCTCTCCGTCGTCATCAAGACGCTCGTGCTGTACACCATCATGGTGACCGGCGCGATCTGGGAGAAAGTCGTGTTCGGCCAGTATCTGTTCGCCGAGGCGTTCTTCTGGGAGGATGTGGTGAGCATGGGCGTCATCGCCCTCCACACGGCCTATCTCGCCGGTCTCGTGCTTCACTGGCCGCCGCGCACCCTCATGGTGCTGGCCCTCGTCGCGTACGGCACCTATGCCGTGAACGCCATTCAGTTTGTGCTCAAGCTGCGGGCCGCCCGCCTGCAGGAAGCTGAGTCTCTCCGCCGGGCCGCTGCCGCATGAGCACTGTTATGGAATTGCCCGTCATCCGCGAGCGCGGCCAGCGCGAAGTCTTCTGCGGTCTCACCGGCATCGTGTGGCTGCACCGCAAGATGCAGGACGCCTTTTTCCTGGTGGTTGGCTCCCGCACCTGCGCCCACCTGGTGCAGTCGGCGGCCGGTGTCATGATTTTCGCCGAGCCGCGCTTCGCCACCGCCATCCTCAGTGAGCGCGATCTGGCCGGACTGGCCGACGCCAACGACGAACTTGATCGCTGCGTGAAGCAGCTGCTCGAGCGCCGCCCCGATGTCTCGACGCTCTTCCTCGTGGGCTCCTGCCCGTCGGAAGTGATCAAGCTCGATTTGCAGCGCGCCGCGGAACGGCTCAATGAGCAGTTTCTGCCACGTGTGCGCATCCTGAATTACTCGGGCAGCGGCATCGAAACCACCTTCACGCAGGGCGAAGACGCCTGCCTGCGTTGCATGGTGCCGCATCTCCCGGTGTCAACCAGTGCGACCGCCGAGCTGATGGTCGTCGGCACGATCGCCGACGTGGTGGAAGATCAGTTCAAACGAATCTTCGCACAGCTTGGCGTCGGTCCGGTGCACTTCTTCCCGCCGCGCATGGCGCGGGATCTGCCACCGGTCGGGCCGAACACCAAGCTCCTGCTGGCGCAGCCATTTCTGGGCGAGACAGCGCGGGCGCTCATCGCGCGCGGCGCGACGCTGCTCTCGGCGCCCTATCCGTTCGGCGTGAATGGCACGACGGCGTGGCTGAAGGCGGCCGCCACCGAGTGGGGCGTCAGCGATGACCTGTTCAATGCGGTCATCGCCGCGCCCGCCGAGCGTGCCCGCGTGGCGCTCGCGCGCTACCGCCCATGGCTCAACGGGAAGCGCGTCTTTTTCTTCCCGGATTCCCAGCTCGAAATCCCGCTCGCACGCTTTCTGTATGAAGAGTGCGGGGCCGAATTGGTGGAGGTCGGCACGCCGTACCTCGACAAGCTGATGATCGCCGCCGAACTCGATCGGCTGCCGGCGACGGCGCAGATCAGCGAAGGACAGGATGTCGAGAAGCAGCTCGATCGCTGTCGCGCGGCGCGTCCCGATCTCACCGTGTGCGGACTTGGCCTCGCCAATCCGCTCGAGGCCGAGGGGCTGCGCACCAAGTGGTCGATCGAACTCGTGTTTTCGCCCGTGCATGGCTACGAGCAGGCAGGCGATCTGGCCGAACTTTTTGCGCGACCGCTCGATCGCGCGCAGCGACTCGCGGTTTGAGGATTACGGTATGGACCTGACGCTCTGGACGTACGAAGGCCCGCCGCACGTGGGCGCGATGCGCATCGCGACCTCGATGAAGGGCGTGCATTATGTCCTGCATGCGCCGCAGGGCGACACCTATGCCGACCTGCTCTTCACGATGATTGAGCGGCGCGATGCCCGTCCGCCAGTCACGTACACCACGTTTCAGGCGCGTGACCTTGGCGGCGACACGGCGGAGCTGGTGAAGTCGGCGGTGCGCGATGCCTACGAGCGCTTCAAGCCCGACGCCATGCTGGTTGGCGAGTCGTGCACGGCCGAACTGATTCAGGATCAGCCGGGATCGCTGGCGATGGGCATGTCGCTGCCGATTCCCATCGTGCCGCTCGAACTGCCCGCCTACTCCAAGAAGGAGAACTGGGGCGCCAGCGAAACGTTCTATCATCTCGTCCGCACGCTGTTGCTGCCGCTCGCGCCCCCGCCCGGATCGCCGCCGCGCGAAAGCGTGACCGCTGCCGCCACGCGCGAGCACCGCCGTCCGCGCTGCAATCTGCTGGGCGGTACCGCGCTCGGGTTCCGCAATCGTGACGACGTGCGGGAGATCACGCGCCTGCTGCACGACATCGGCGTCGATGTGCATGTCTGCGCGCCGCTGAACGCCACGGTGAAGGACATTCAGGCGATGCCGCACGCCGACTTCAACGTCGTGCTGTATCCGGAGGTGGCCGACACCACCGCCCGCTGGCTGCAGAAGACGTTCGGACAGCCCACCGTGCGCACGGTCCCGATCGGCGTGCTGGCCACGCGCGAATTCGTGGAAGAAGTCGGCAAGGTGGCGAACGTCGATGTGTCGGCGTTGCTCGAGCGCGAGCGCGCCGGCAGTGCCCAGGTCGATGCCAGCCGTTCGTTGCTGCCGTGGTATTCGCGTTCGGTGGATTCCACCTATCTCACCGGCAAGCGCGTCTTCGTGTTCGGCGACGCCACGCACGTCATGGCCGCCGCCCGCATGGCGAAAGACGAACTTGGCTTTACGGTGGTCGGCATCGGGACGTACTCCCGCGAGTATGCGCGTCCGATTCGCGAGCTC